>JBFFVI010000088.1:0-7323 GCA_041570895.1 Gammaproteobacteria bacterium | reverse complement strand
TCCCCAGCAGACCTTCGCCTACAGGCACTTCCAGGATACGGCCGGTACACTTGACTGAGTCGCCTTCGGTGACGGACTTGTAATCACCCAGGATTACCGCGCCGACCGAATCGCGCTCAAGGTTCAAGGCCATGCCGTATGTGTTGCCAGGAAACTCAATCATTTCCCCAGCCATTACATCGGCCAAGCCATGTATCCGAGCGATACCGTCAGTCAGACTAACGATGGTACCCTCGGTACGAGCTTCGATTTTATTATCAAAGTTTTCAATTCGTGATTTAATCAGTTCACTGATTTCTGATGGATTGAGTTGCATTGTGTGCCTCTTATCGTCCTAATGAAAGCGCTAGAGAATCAAGTTGCGATTTCATTGACGCGTCAATAATAGTGTCACCGGCTTTGATTACCACTCCGCCAATCAACGATTTATCGACCGTTGTTGTCAGGGTGATATCACAACCAAGTTTATTCTTTAAAGTGTTAACTAATTCGTTAGTTTGTTCGGCCGTTAACTCAAAAGCCGATATAACTTCCGCATCGATTTTATTTTCTGCTTTTGCTCGAGCCACTTCAAACTGCTCGACAACATCAGGCATCAACTTCAAACGTCCGTTCTCTGCCATTAGTTTGACAAGGTTCTGTTGTTGCTCTGTTAATTTCTCGCCTAACACCTGAACCACTAGCTCACCCTTCTGGATTTTGCCTAATTCAGGATTATCTAACAGTTCGCTCATCTGTGAATCGCTGATCACATTCGCAAGATTTGCTAATGCATCGCTCCATGAGTCCAGGGCATTATTTTCCCTGGCCGTATCATAAACAGCATTGGCATAAGGTCGAGCTGCAGTAGTAAAATCTGACATAGAAATATCCGCGCTTATAGTTGCGTTGCCAGATCATTCAAAGTACTGGCATGTGCGTCTTTATCGACTTCACGTTTTAGTACTTTCTCTGCACCGGCAATAGCTAAACTAACAACTTCCTTACGTAAGTGTTCGCGCGCACGATTTATTTCCTGCTCGATTTCTGCATTTGCGCCAGTAACGATACGATCTGCTTCTGTTTTAGCATCGCCTTTAGCTTCTTCTACAATTTCACTAGCACGCTTCTGTGCCTGTGTGATTATTTCAGACGCCTGGCCTTTTGCTTCTTTAATATGTTCAGCAGCACGTTTTTCAGCTAATTCCTGTTCGTGCTGACCGCGTTCAGCAGCAGCCAGACCATCAGCAATTTCTTTACGACGAGCTTCAAGCGCACCTATTACAGGCGGCCATATAAATTTCATGCAGAACCAAACGAACAATGCGAAGGTGATCGATTGGCCGATTAGGGTTAGGTTAATGTTCATAAATGAACTCCGCTTTCTCTCTTACGACGGTTATAAATAACGTGTTCAAACACTGCGTTGAAAACGACAGGTTTAAACAACCGCGAACAGGATGTAGAAAGCGATACCCACGCCAATCATTGGAACCGCGTCGACAAGACCCATTACAATGAAGAACTGGGTACGCAGCATAGGCAGCAATTCTGGCTGACGTGCGATACCTTCAAGAAAACGAGCACCTAAAATACCGATGCCTACAGCAGCGCCTAAAGCACCTAAACCTAAAAGCATTGCACCTGCGATATATAACAATGAAGCTTCCATTGTAATCTCCTAAATATTAAAAAATGTTAAAAGTTAAAATCTGTTTCTGTTTTAATTAGTGAGAGTGATGTGCCATTTCCATATAAACGACTGCCAGGGTCATAAATATGAATGCCTGCAACATAACAATCAGAATATGGAACACAGCCCATGCCCACTGCAATACACCGGCAAAAATGCCCAGCCCAATGCCGCTACTAAATAATAATGCGATCAAAATAAAGATCATTTCGCCTGCGTATAAATTACCAAATAAACGCAGCGATAAAGAAATCGGTTTAGAGATAAGACCAACAAACTCAAGGAAGAAGTTGATTGGGATGAATAATATTTTTATTGGTAAGCTTTTTGCTTCAAATGGCTGCATGGTCAATTCAGCCATGAAACCGCCGACACCTTTGATCTTGATGCTATAAAAAAGTGTCATCGCAAAGATAGCCAGTGACATACCGAAGGTCGCGTTCGGATCGGTAGTTGGCACAACGCGAAAATATACGTGATGCGGATCCATTCCGAAGACAGTTGAACCGACAATACCTGCTGCCTGAGGCAGCCAGTCAACGGGTACAAGGTCCATCAGATTCATTAACAGGATCCAGACAAACAGCGTTAATGCCATCGGCGCAACAATAGGGTTTTTTGCGGTGAATGAACCACGCACACTGGAATCGATAAACTCTACGACCCATTCAACAAAATTCTGCAAACCACCTGGGACGCCCTCGGTTGCATATTTTGCCGCTTTACGAAAGATAAACAGAAAGATTACGCCCAGTATTATCGACCAGAACATGGTATCCACATGAATAGCCATGAACCCCATGTCTTTAGCTTCTGCAGGCGAATGCGCAAAGCCCCATGAACCTGCATGATCATATCCCTCAGGAATCTTCCCATAAGTAAGATTCTGCAGGTGATGCTTGATATATCCGCTTGCTGTCAAGGCTGCCTCAGCCATATTTAACTCTCTTTCTCTCTTACGTCGCCAAATGTTCTACTGCTGAAAACATTCACCACCGCAGGTGTCATATGTATTAAAAAGTATGTAAGCAATAAAGCGATAGCACTAACTGGCTTGATCAAAACAAACGCGACGATAAACATCGCGCCAGTAAATACAAACTTGTATATCTCGCCAACATAAAATGTAGTTAGCAAAGACTCGGCCGCCTCTGTCGATTTAACGCAAAAAACTTTAATTGCCAGCCAGGCATTTGCCAGTGTTGCTATCAGTCCTCCAACAAGCGACGAATAGGCAACTACGCGGTCAAACATTAACAGGATTGCAGCCACCACTAAGGTTGCGAGCAACTGCGCGATAATAAATCGAAACACCTGTTGTCGTGAAGCCTGGTTTAAAAGCTCCACTTGCTGCAAATCTGGTTGCTGTTCCTGATTTACATCGCCGGCTTCTAGCTGATCTTGTTGCATAGTTTTTTGCATATCCAGCCACCTAAGCATCCAGTTTAATTAGAGCAAACTAAGGCGGGCCAGCGTTCGAATGCGCGCGAATTATATAAGAGAGGGCGGTTTAAGGTCAAGGAATCAATCCGGCCATAAACAATTTCTATACCTTAACTCACTAATATTAGACATTTCGGTTCAATCAGCTACACCATCATTGGTTTTATGATTCGATCTTACTCAAGATACCGTCCAACACATCCAGACTGGTGTATGTTATCTCTAAACTGCCCTTGTTCTTACCCTTTTGCCTTATATTTACCGGTGCGCCAAGGCATTCTGACAGCCGCTCTTCCAGCTTGATAATGTCAGGATCTTTGCGCGTCGATTTAGATGATTTTTTTGCCGGAGACGATAGTTTGCGAATTAATGCTTCCGTTTCTCGTACCGACATGCCTTTGCGAGCAACCTCTTTTGCAACACGGCTTTGCTCCATGCCATCGATGGCCAACAGGGCACGTGCATGACCCATTTCTATATCTCGCATGGCCAGCAATGTTTTAACGTCTGGATTCAGATCCTGCAACCTCAATAGATTACTTACCGTTGCGCGCGAGCGAGCGACTGTGTCAGCAACTTGCTGGTGTGTCATTTCAAACTCGTCCACCAGTCTCTTGAGCGCGGTCGATTCCTCCAGTGGGTTTAAATTCTCACGCTGTATATTTTCAATCAGCGAAACCGCAGCAGCTGTCTGATCATCAAACTTTTTAACAACTGCAGGTACCTTTGACAGTCCAGCTTTCTGTGATGCGCGCCAGCGGCGCTCACCAGCAACAATCTCATACCGGCTATCGGCTCTCTGTCGGACCACGATAGGCTGTACAACGCCCTGTGTAGCAATCGAGTCGGCCAATTCCTGCAGGGCTTCTTCATCAAAATGCTCACGTGGCTGCCACGGGCCACGCTCGATTAAATCAACATCAATATTACGCAGCTCATCATCATTTTGTGGTTCGATCATGGCCTCAACATCACTGTTTCCCAGTAATGCCGTTAGTCCGCGACCCAAGCCTTTTTTCTTTACCGCCATCTTAATAACCTTTCAACCTGTTAAACCGTGGCCGTGGCGGCATTTCTGCGCGTTTCACGTCGCAGCATTTCACCCGCCAGGGCTAAATATGCCAGCGCGCCTCGGGAAGTCTTCTCATATAAGAGTGCCGGCAGGCCATAACTGGGGGCCTCTGCCAGGCGCACATTACGTGGCACGATCGTACGGTAAACCCGATCTCCAAAATGCTCGATCAGTTGTGCCGAGACATCGTTTGCCAGGGTATTACGCGGATCAAACATGGTGCGCAGCAGGCCTTCAATCTTTAAATCAGGATTCACTGAGGAGCGCACCTGGTTGATGGTATCCATCAATGCAGTTAAACCTTCCAGTGCATAATACTCACACTGCATCGGAATAATCACACCATCAGACGCCACCAGTGCATTTAGTGTCAGCATATTCAATGCAGGGGGACAGTCGATCAACACGTAATCGTACTCATCCACGATCGAGGCAATGCTGTTTTTTAGTCGCTGCTCTGCATTATCTGCACGCATCAGATCCACTTCTGCCGCTGTCATATCGGCATTAGAGGGAAGCAGATCTATACCCACTCTTTCGATATGATGCACTACTTTGTGCGCATCAAGACCATCGAGCAGGCAATCACAAAAGGTCTGCTCCAGTGCATTTTTGTCGACACCGACACCCATGGTGGCATTGCCCTGCGGGTCCAGATCGATCAGCAGCACTTTACGTTTTGTTGCCGCAAGTGATGCAGCAAGATTAACGCTGGTGGTCGTTTTGCCGACGCCGCCTTTCTGGTTTGCTAATGCGAGTATTTTTGACATGTATCGTTTGGCTGCTTTGTAAAGTTATAACTTTTTTATTTCCAGTAGATGCCGCTCCGCATCCAGACCATAAACATCGAGTGTATGCGATTCAATGAGCTGATACTGCTGACCATCTATCTGTTCGTCCAGTTTTCCCTGCATCACCAGAATACGTGTGTTGCCATTCTGCAAATGTGCCGTGCTGTTTAAGATGTCAGCCGTCGATGCATATGCACGCGCCGTAATCACATCGAAGTATATCCTATGTCCATCAACTATTGGTTGATAATCTTCTACCCGCTGATGGATCACTTCGACATTATCCAGCTTCAGGTCAATCTTTGCCTGGGTTAAAAACCGAGTTTTTTTACCGTTACAATCTAACAGCACAAAATGTTTATCTGGTGAGGTAATGGCAAACGGAATACCCGGCAGACCGGCACCACTGCCCACATCCAGTATATTATTACCTTCCACATAAGGCTGCACTGCAAGGCTATCAAGCAGATGCTTGCTCACCATCTCCTCAACATCACGTATCGCGGTGAGATTGAAGGCTTTGTTCCAACGCGCGATGAGCTGTATATAATGGACCAGCTTTTGCTGTATCGGTACAGAAAAGTGCAGGCCCATCTGAGTCAGGCCAAATTCCAGCTGCTGGCGCAAAGGTTCTTTCACGCGGGACCTAAGCTCTGGCTTTTTTCAGATGAACCATCAATATCGAAATGGCTGCGGGAGTCACACCTGGTATGCGCCCGGCCTGCCCTATCGTTTCTGGACGATGATCACTAAGCTTCTGCTGTACTTCTGTAGATAAGCCGCGAACCTGGGCATAATCGAGCACATTAGGAATAGCAGTTTGTTGATGGCGTTTAGCTTTATCTATCTCATCTTGCTGACGATCAAGATAGCCTGAATACTTGGCCTGAATTTCAACCTGTTCGGCTACACTTTGTGTAACGCCCTCGCCTTCACCGATGATCTCGGTTAAACCGGCATAATCTATCTCTGGACGACGCAACAAATCAGCAGCTTTATAGTTACGTGTCAGGGGCTTTTCCAGCCTGGCGGAAAACGCTTTTGCTGAATCCGACTCCGGCTGAATATTTATCTCGTTTAAACGCTGCTGTTCTTTTTCAATAGCTTCGCGTTTTTCAGCATACTGCTGCCAATGCGCATCATTGATTAAGCCCATGTCACGCGCCACTTCGGTCAATCGTAAGTCAGCGTTATCCTCACGCAAGACCAGACGATACTCGGCACGCGAGGTAAACATGCGATACGGTTCCTGTGTACCTAACGTTACGAGATCGTCAACCAACACACCGATATATGCCTGATCGCGCCCCGGTGTCCAGGCGTCTTTTTCCTGCACCAGCCGCGCGGCATTGATTGCAGCTAACAGGCCTTGCGCGCCCGCTTCTTCATAACCCGTGGTGCCATTAATCTGACCAGCAAAAAACAAACCGTTGATAAATCTCGTCTCTAGTGATGCCTTTAGATCACGCGGATCAAAAAAATCATATTCAATCGCGTAACCCGGGCGTGTGATATGTGCGTTTTCAAACCCTTTCATCGAACGCACGAACTCAAACTGCATATCAAACGGCAGGCTGGTTGAAATACCATTTGGATAGACTTCTGTTGTCGTCAAACCTTCCGGCTCAATAAATATCTGGTGAGAAGTCTTATCTGCAAAGCGCACTACTTTGTCTTCTATCGACGGACAATAGCGAGGCCCGATGCCTTCTATGACACCGCTATACATGGGTGAGCGGTGCAGACCATGACGAATAATGTCATGCGTTTTTTCATTTGTATGCGTGATGTGACAACTTACCTGTGCGGGATGTTCAGCGACACTTCCCGTATAAGAAAACACCGGTAATGGTGTATCACCCGGCTGCTCGGCTAGATCTGTGTAATCGATCGAACGACTATCGATACGCGGCGGCGTTCCGGTTTTTAGACGCTCAACACGAAACGGCAAATCTCGAAGCCGATTAGCTAACGCTATTGAAGGCGGGTCTCCCGCACGACCGCCAGAAAAATTCTTTTCGCCGATATGAATCAAGCCACCGAGGAATGTACCCGCCGTAAGCACGACTGCTTGCGCTTTAAACTTAAGCCCCATCTGGGTAACAACGCCAGTAACTTGCTGCTCACCATTGATGGTTTCTACAATCAGGTCATCTACAGCTTGTTGAAACAAAGATAGGTTCGGCTGGTTCTCTAATACTTCTCGAACTGCGGCCTTATATAAAACACGGTCTGCCTGTGCACGGGTGGCACGAACGGCGGGGACTTTCCGGCTATTCAAGATTCTAAACTGGATGCCGCCACGATCAGCGTCTTTTGCCATGATGCCGCCAAGCGCGTCAATT
>JBFFVI010000087.1:0-7379 GCA_041570895.1 Gammaproteobacteria bacterium | reverse complement strand
TAAAGTCAGGAATACAGAGCACGCCTTTATCATGCAGTATTTTTTCTGCACCATGGGTGATGGGAATATTGGCTCCTTCCACCACCAGCCTGGCATTAAGCCGGTGCACATTATCTTCGTGGATCACATCTGGGCGTGCCGCCGGAATCCAGATATCACAGTTAATATCGATGATGGCATCACCACTGCGCTTTTCACCGTCTGCATACTCAGTAACACTTTTCCCCTGCTGTTTAAGGCCAATCAATTGTTCGACATCGAGGCCATCTGGATTATAGATAGTGCCTTTCGAGTCAGCGACGGCAACTGCGATTGCGCCCTGCCGAGTTAAAAAACGGGTGACGTGTTTACCGACCGCACCGAATCCCTGCACTGCGATACGCGCATCGCGGATATTAAAATCACAAAACTTGAGCGCCTCATCAACCACATGACTGAGCCCCCAGCCAGTCGCGCCGATCTCATCAAGCGGAATGCCGCCTATTTCCCTGGGCAACGCGACCACACGATCAACTTCGTCCTTTATCCAGGCCATACATTCCTCATTGGTACCCATGTCCGGGGCAAAGATGTACTGCTCAACTTCTCGTAAGGCACAGGCAAAACCACGTATCAAGGTCTCTTTCTGTTGCCTTGGCATCCTGGGGTCACCAACCAGAACGGCTTTACCACCGCCGTGAGGTAGGCCTGCTGCTGCATTCTTAAAGGTCATGGCACGTGCAAGTCTGGCACATTCATCAGTGGTCACATCCGGCGCCATGCGTACGCCGCCAATAGATGGCCCCTTCGCTACATTATCGACCACCAGCACGCCCTGCAATCCGATAGAAGGTTCATGCACATGAATGACCTTTAATGGACCTAACTCATCAGCAAACGAAAATATATTATTCATACTGCATACATATAAGTTCTAACAGTTACACATCAACTGTCATTTAAATTGTAGATAACTTATTCTTCTCCTAACGATGTTTACAATGTGTTGACCCTGGTCAATATTCCACATAAAAAACCCCCTTAAATTAAGGCGACAACTCATCTTCTCTCGCAATGTTTAATGATCAATATTTTGATGCTGATCAAGAAAGATCGAGGTGGGTGCTGATGTAAACCTTAAAACCGTGTATTCTTTCTGTAGCTATTAATGTTTTATTTGAAAACAGAAATATTAAAGGGGGCTATGTGATGACTGATTTAAAACATGCTACCGATGTTGGGGCACCTGATCCAGAGTTTAATACCTCACCTATTGCAGAAGAAACCGGCGATGATACCGAAACCCTGCGTCAGCAAGTACCTGGCGAACCGGTTTGTTATTTTAATGAAAAAAGTTTTCCAACAGGCGCTTACATCAAAAGTGGAACCTCTGTTTTAAGGTGTGATTACGGCATCTGGATACCGATTGGTCCAGCTGACCCTGATAACCCTTAATAGCAGAATAGATATCATGTAATGCATGCGGTAATCGTTGAACGCCTTATCGCGATAAATAATTGATAACTTAGCGGCGACCGAGTACATGCTCAGACCTGCACAATGAAAGGATAAGACCAGCGTCCAGCTGGCCAAGTGCAGAAAATTATACAACTGGGTATTTATAGTTCAAATGTTTCTCTTAAGACATTACTGATTTCAGGTATAAATGTTTTGTGATCGACATAGAGAAAGGCTTTTAAACCAACATCTCTGGCACGTTTCACGTTTTCTTCATTATCATCAATAAAAAGCACCTCGCCAGGTTGCAGTCCGAGATCATTCACGACATCACTGAACAATGTTGGATCACGTTTGCTTTTACCAAGTTCGTAGCTGTTGTAGATATAATCAAACTCCTTGAAGAAGTGATCGTAACTATCCAGCTCATATAACCAGTGTGACTGGTCGCTCAGAATACCGGTAATATAACCTTTTGACCGCAGGCTTCGAATCAGCTCGATCACCCAGTGCCTGATCTGGAAACCGTCGATGATTCTGTCGCTGAGAAAATCATCAGCACCTTCCAGGCCGGTCCGTTTACGCATCAGCGCCCAGAAATCCGAGACCGTGCCCTGGCCGAGTACAAAGCCGGAATCATAAGCTGCCTTCATGCCCTCCTCTGGCATACTGCGCGCATCCAGTGCCTGTTTTTCTGCCAGATTGATCAGTCCATTGTAAAAACCTTCTTCGGCAACGACTCCGCCAAAATCAAATAATACCGCACGTATTTTTATATTACTCATGATTAATGCACTCCTTCAACGGACCAGCAAAATATCACTCTGCAGAAAATTGATCAGCTTATTCAAATTTTTCTCATCCTGAACCAGAGAACTATCATCAGGCAGAACGAGTAAAGCCGGCGTATGTTTCTGCAATAAGAGAATAACCTCATCCAGGCTAGAAAAATCGGCTACCTGACACGTCGCATGCTTACCCTTCTGTCTCAAAATTTTATCCACGTGTTGTTTTGACTGGTCAGTATTAACAAAAATGATCAGTTGATAATTTTTTTTAGCTGCCTGGGAGAGCGCAATATTTAATGATTTTTGGGATGACGGACTGTCATCTTCATAGACAAGAATAATTTCGTGTCTTTTATACATTTGCTGCTTTCCAGTGCGGGTTGAAAAGGTCGCAGGGATGAACACCATATTCACTTCTTCCGTACGGTTTTTGATGACCTGTACTTTCTGGCCACGCATCGAACTGAAACTCAACGATACACGATGAGTTAATGCCATCTCCTCGATCTGCCTTTTAATGTTTTCTGCATCAGCGCGAAACTTTTGCATCATCGATGCCGAATCGATATGACTTTTCGCTGCAGTCTGCAATGATACTTCTCGCGTAAACGGTAGCTCGACAGCATTTAAAAGATTATTGTCTTCAATATATAATGCATGTATGCCCGCCTGCATCTTAACTGCAAGCTCAGTTGCTATGCGCATGGACACAGTAGTGTGTCCGGAAGCATCAAATACGATTAAAATATTTTTATGTTTTGATTTCATTTTTCCTGGCGAAACTATGCTTTTTCACATCACCATCATCAAAAGACCTGCGTAACTTATTCAACTGATCGATCCGTTTCTGTACCCGGTAATTGATCGTAGCCTGTGGATAATGATTATCTTCATCCTTAATCCCCGCTGCCTTACCGGTCAGCAGCTCCATCATCTGATCGATCGTCTGTACTGAGTAGATAGCAAATCTATTTGCTTCTACTGCAGCTCGCACATCTTCACGCAACATGAGATGTTTTATGTTCGATGCCGGTATCACAACTGCCTGATCACCGGTTAAACCTCTGGTATTACATATATCAAAAAATCCTTCTATCTTTTCATTTACTCCGCCGATAGCCTGTATCTCACCGTATTGGTTAACCGAACCGGTCACTGAAAAGTTTTGTTTTATCGGAACCTCAGAAAGTGCCGAAAGCAACGCGCAAAGCTCAGCAGCAGAAGCACTATCGCCTTCGACGAAACCGTAAGACTGCTCGAAAACCAGGCTGGCAGACAAAGATATCGGCTGGTCTTTTGCATAACGGTTCGCCAGATAGGAAGAAAGGATCATCACGCCTTTTGAATGTATTGCACCGCCGAGTTTTACTTCACGTTCGATATCGATCACTTTACCCTGCCCCAGTCTTGCTGTTGCGGTGATCCTGGATGGTCGGCCAAAGGTATAATCGCCAAGCTGTATCACACTCAAGGCATTGATCTGTGCAACCTTTTCACCACTGGTGTCTAGCAGGTAGTTGCCTCTGATCACCTGCTCATGAACGCGTTCGCGTATCTGGTCCAGTCGGTATCGCCGGGTATCAATTGCTTTCTGTATATCGTCTTCGGTAATCTCCTGTCGATCATCCTGTCGCGCCCAGTAATCACCTTCTCTTAACAGATCAAGCAGACTGCCCATGTGCAGAGACAGTTTCTCACTGTCTTCCAGTAGTCTGGAACAATGTTCGATGATGCGTTGCACGGCATTTTTAGTAAAAGGTATCAGTTCGTTTTCTTTCTGCAGACCTGCGATCAGCTGTGCATAGAGTTCGCTGTTCTCATCGTTACGTTCGATATCTTCAGCAAAGTCAGCAGCTACTTTAAACAATAAGCCAAACTCAGGATCATACTGTTTGAGCAGGTAATAAAGTAAACGGCTTCCCGTGAGCACAACCTTGACATTGATAGGGACCGGTTCGGGTTGCAGTGATGTCGTACTGGCAAGACTGAGCATCTTCTCCAGTGACTCGATACGCACCTCATGTGAGTGGACCGCACGTTTCAGTCCTTCCCATGAAAAGGGTGACATCAGCACCTTGCGCGCATCGAGCACCAGGTATCCGCCATTGGCCCGATGCAGGGCACCGGCTTTTATCAGGGTGAAATCCGTTAACAGTGTACCGTACTGGGCGATATGTTCTATCCGACCGATCAGGTTGAGATAGGTCGGATTATCTTCATAAATAACCGGTGCACCTTCGGTCTCACTATTATCGACCAGCACGTTTACCTGGTATTTTGAGAACGCAGAAAGAATCATCTGGTGATTATTACTACCCGCCTCGATCTCTGCACCGTATTTTCGGAATGCATTTACATTTTCGACGATATCGATTTTCACAGTATCGATAAAATTTATAACCTCGGGCAGATCTTTGTATTTTTCTGCCAATTCAGAAATAAACTGGTTGACGGCAAGCTCCGATATCTCAAGATTTAGCTGTTTAATTCTTTCCCTGTTCTCTTTGTACCATAATGGCAGCTTGTGAATCGTCTCTATAAGTTCATTTTCAATCTCATCAACAATTTTTTTTATCTCTTCCTGTTCTTTCTCATCAAGTTTATCAAATTCATTTGGCGACAGGACCTTGCCATCCTTTACCGGGCCCAGGGTATAACCACCCGGAGTACGCAACATCGCTATATTTTTTTTCTCCGCTTTATCAGAGAGATCTTTGAATACAGAAATCTCTTTCTGTTTATACTCATCATCTATCGCCTGTGCCCGTGTTCTGTACTCCTCGCTCTCAAAAGCAGCAGGTATCGCTACCAGCAAATCATCCAGCAGCTGTAGCATGTCATGTTGCAGTTTACTGCCATAAGCTGGAGGTAGCTTGAGTATCAACGGCTTGTGGTGCTGAGAAAAGTTATTGATATAACACCAGTCAGAGGGAGGTTCTGCAGTGACAGATTCTACCGCCAGTAATTTTTTTACCGTGGTATTTTTTCCTAGACCGGTTGAACCAAGCACAAAAAGGTTATAACCATCATGTTTCATGCCGATGCCGAACTTGAGTGCATCCATGGCGCGTTCCTGCCCCAGGTGCGGGTAATCCTTTCCCATGTCAGCCGTGGTATTGAACGACAGATGTGAGAGATCGCAATGCTGGTACAAATTTTCCAACGCAATCTTAAGACTATTTTTATCGTTATTTTTCTTCATAGAAATCTAACCAGGTTCGTTACAGTATATTCAATAACCGTTCATTCATCTTTCTTCAGTATTTTAAAAATCATAACCATCAATCTATCCTCAGTGCCATATCCAGGGAAAGCGCAGCCCCGGATCATCATCGTGTGAAATAAACTGTCCCCAGTTCTGTTTTTTATCAGAGCCCAGCGGATGGTCTGATGAACGCTGTCGTGACGCCAAATTCTTGAGTCGCTTTACCCTATCGATCATAAAAGGATGCGTACGTAACAGAGCTGGTTCACGCATGCGTTGAGAAGAGATGAAAATTCTTTCCAGCCAGTTTCCCTGGTGGCGCTCTATCTTTTCAAGTGCCGCGACTAATCCAAGGGGATCATTAGTGAGTCGTGCAGCTTCCAGATCGGCACCATATTCATGTGCCCGGGACAATGCCAGTTGCATCAAAAAACTAAGCGAGGGAGCCAGCATCAATACTACAAGTAAAGCCCACGGCGCTTCTGCATCGGTAAACAGGAACAGTGGAATATATACCAGGATAAGAACGTAGCCTGTAAATGCCATGATACTTGTCAGACGACTCATGATGTCAGCCAGTAACATAACGAGTAAATCATTCCTGTGTATGTGACTGATCTCATGCGCCAGTACAGCCGTTAGCTCACGCGTATTTAGCTGGCGAAGCATGCCGTCACTGAGTGCGATGACGACATTGTCATGTAGCCCGGTAGTGAAAGCATTGATCAGCCTGCCGGGAAGATAACAGAGTGTCGGAACATTTTTCAATTTTGCCTGTTTCGCCAGTCGATTGATTATCGCGTATAACTGCGGTGCATCTTCAGGCAGTATCACCTGGGCCCGATACATACGCAGGATTAAACCCGGTGTTATATGAAGCCCACTGAGCAGGACAAAAACACCGACAACAAGAAACCAGGCAATACCTGCGGGTCCTGCCAGCAACCAGCCGATCAGGCTAAGCAAGAACAGCATACCAGCCAGTAAAAAAATAGAACGCAGGTAATTATGAAACTTATAATAGGTTGTAAACAAGCTATTCATTTCTGATAATCTCATCTTTTAAATTATATCAACCCATAATTATGATGAAACAAAGTTCACTGGTATTATATGAGGCAGATCATGTAAAGACCTGATTAATATTAATCAGGATCACTCATACTTCAACAATTTTTAGTTTGCATGAAATCTAGTTGTCTCGGCCATTAATCTTTATTGATCATATAAAAAAATTATTTATCAAATTCATTTGATTTATATCATTATTTAAGGGAAACCCTTATAGTAAGTTAATTCTTCTCGGTGTATTTTCTACAGGTTATGACAGTCGGATCTGTCTATTAATTCTGATATAAAACAAGCACCCAGATTATTTATACTGATGACCAGCAAACAAAGAGAATTTAGCAAGGCATTCATACAGGAAACTATCGATTTGTTGAAACAGGGACTTAAACCACCAGCATATATCGCATGGAAAAGGGGCGTTCCTCTTGAACTACTCTATCAGTGGTTAGAGCAGGCAGATAATCAGGCTAAGGAAGATGCCTCATTGAAAAGCCCGGCAGCCAAGGTCAGCAGAGAAACCGAGGCAGGGACCAGTTCGATATAACGCTTTTATATTAATCACCGCTGTTCAGCCATGTCCCCAGAAACCAGCAGCCCTCAGTCAAATCACTATCACGTCGTTCACCATGTCGTGCAGGCTGATCAATACCTTGCTAAGGTGTTTACCTGATTACAATGGATACTGATAAGAATTGGATTATCTATGAAAAAAATAAAAACAGCCGTGATCGGTGTCGGATACCTCGGAAAGTTCCATGCAGAGAAATATGCTGCCCTGGATAACTGTGAATTAGTCGCCGTTGTCGACAGTAATGCCGAAACCGCCAGGACTATTGCGGATAAATACGATGTTGCAGCGCTTACTGATTACAGAAAAC
>JBFFVI010000086.1:0-7416 GCA_041570895.1 Gammaproteobacteria bacterium | reverse complement strand
TCGGGTGAAAGATAGCCAGAAACTGATGGGTGAGATTGCTGTTACCGTTTGTGCGCGCTGTCATAATACGCACCGGATCGTTTCTGATCTGCGTGATGCGCTGCTGCCAGAAGAATAGAAATTAAAGCCTGACATTTTTTAGAATTTCAAGATATAAGAGATAGATGTAATGAGTAACCCGTTTCAAGATCAATTATTGAAAGCTGGCCTGGTCACCAAAAAACAGGTGCAGAAAGCGCAGCAGGATAAGAGCAGAAAGAATAAACAGCAGCGTTCTAAAAAAGAAAAACCTGTGGTAGACGAAGCAAAACTAAAAGCGCAACTGGCTGCACAGGAAAAAGCCAAACATGATCGTGAGCTCAATAAGAAGAAAGAAGAGCAGGCCAGACAAAAAGCGGTCTCTATCGAGATCAATCAACTCATCACTAACAATTGTTTAGTGCGTGATGAAAGTTGCGAAATCGTTTATAACTTTGAGCACAACAAAAAAGTTAGACACATCTATGTCGATGAAGAGATGAAACGAAATATCGCGCAGGGGAAACTGGGTATCGCACGCATCGAAGGGCGATACGAGCTAGTAACGAAAGCTATTGCGGAAAAAATTCAGCAACGAAATGCAAAACGGATTGTTATTTTTGAACCTGAAGAAGTCGTTGAAAAAAATGACCCCTATGCAGAATATGCGATACCGGATGATCTGACCTGGTAGCTATAAGATCGTATCAAATACTCCTGATCGTATTCTATAAGCGAGCAATGATTGCTACCTGGCAGTAGCGGTCATTTATTAATCGTATTTCTTACAGATTCATGGTTAATAGCAGATATAACAACACGACGACTATTGAAGCAATTACACCATAGTGTAAAAGCATGCATAAACCGCGTACGTCACCACAGGTTGTTTTTAACATGCAGTTTGCACAGATCTTTTCTTTTATCGATGAGGTTTTTGCAATTATTTTCATATATATTTGAAAGTGTAGTTTTAAAAACGTCAGGTAAATTCCAATACCAGCCTGATTAAACTTAATAAGGATTTAATCACCAGAAATTTCAACAATAAAACCTGACTGTTTATAATAAATCAATAAACAGCTAGATTCATTGACTATGGTCAATGAATTTGGTTTGAATCGTAAAGGGGGAGCAATCTCTCCCATAAGGTTAAAACGTTATGGTTCTCTGCCTTCCTTAACCCATTCCTGTCATCGGGAAGCTGAAGCCTGAACTGGCAAATACACTATATTTCAATGATTAGGCTTTTTTGCCGCTGCTTTTCTGGTTATCAGATAACCACGATTGATACGCTGCTTTATCATTGATCGCGTGCAGGCCAGTCTCATAATCGAACAGGCTGAACATATGGTTCAAGATCCAGTGCAGGTATGAGCGACGGTAATGATCTGTCGTGGTGCGCATCTCACGCATGGCATTATGAAACTTGTTTTCTATGTTTAACTGTCTTTTTATTTGAGCAGCGCGAACCTTTATTCGCCTTTTCCAGCGGCGTCGGCGTCTTAAGTCTGATTCTTCAGAGGTCAGACGAGGTGGTGCATATTGGGTGGCACATTTAGAGTGTTTATTCATCGTTACTCTCCTATTTACCGATACTTCTTAAATTATCAAATATACGGTGAATAAGGTCTTGCCAGATGATGCCTTCCATTTGACTTAATGCGACAGCATGCTTGAGTAAAAATGAGGTAAAAAATCTATAGATATTTTATTGTTGCTGCCAGAAACAGCTGCTGCTGCCGAGCAGGGCAGTGGCCAGGGAAACTTCAATCGTTGCCATCGTTATCAGCATCGGGTAGTTCCCGTGTGCCAGCTGTGAGATAAAACTACCCAGTATGATCATCGCCAACAGAAAGAAGAAAAATCCTGTTCGGTAGAACTGCCATAATCTGGGTTTTTTCAGCGCATTGATCCTTTTTAAATTTTTGATGCATAGCCGTTTGAACAGGTATCTCGCTTTGATCGCTCCTATCATTAATCCGCCGAGAACGGCCAGCCATATCCAGAGCAGGTCTGGACTGATGTTGTGTGCTTCGATCAATAACCTGGAACTTTTAAAAGAAAGAACTATAGCGCCGCTGTACCAGACCAGTGAGGCCAGCAGTCTGAGTAAACGCCTGGAGCTGTAAAACATGTGGCGTTCTGTCATTGCGCGTATACCATCAGCGGTTTTTATTGCTGGATATAGTCTTCTGGAATCGAAGCAAAGGCATAAACTTTACCGCCATGTTTTTTGCTGAACGATTCGGCTCCCTCTTCTGTTGCGAAGGGCACGGCTTCCGCTGCCCCCATACCACCCGAGAGGTTACTTTCCAGTACGTACCATGCCTTGCGTGCATCGATCCAGTTATCGGCACCAGGATTTTCCCAGTTGGCATCTGTCATATCATTCACATAGATGGCAGCGATGTTTTTTGGTTCTTCGGGCGACAGGGTAAAGGCGATAGTGTCACGCACCGAGGTAAACCACAGTGCCTGTTTTTTGTCGCTGAGGATGATCTGTCCTTTGGGACCATTGTGATTGACTACCGTCATCAGGCAATAATAGCCGTTGGCTTCACGGGTTAAGGTCTGTGCCGGAGGTACTTCAACAGGCTGACTTTTTTCACAGGCGGTTAATAAAAACAATAATAACAGGGGGATAAATCTATACATAAAACTAGGCAACTATATTGGTTATCAATGACTCTTTAAATTAATGGCTGCGGCTGAAATTACAATTCTCTTCGTTGGAATATCAGTAATGTCGCCGCCAATGGTGTTACCACCCATAACAGCATAACGCCGATCAGCAGGCTAGCGCTCATGCCCGCTTCGCTGGCAATACCGGCAATGCCAGCTGCCTGGCTGACGCCATCGAACATGCTTAAATTGAGGATGCGGTAAGTATCCGTCGGGCTTACTAGCATCAACATCGAAAATAGCTGTTGACCAATTATCTGGCCTTCATCGATCAACAAAACACCGAACAGCAACAGATCGTACAATACAACAAAAACCAGCCATAGGCCGATGGCGGTGCCGGCGGCAGTGGCTCTTTCTTTTACGAATATACTCACCAGGTAACCCAGTGCAATAAATATTGCACCCAGTAGCAGGGAACTCATCATCATTGAAATATAGGCCTGCCAGCCATCCATGCTGGCGTCTGTGACAAAAGTCATGATCAGCATGGCGCCACCGTAACCGGCAAAGATCGCTATACACAAAATCAGTACATGCCCTAAAAACTTGCCCATGATGACCTGCCAGCGGGTCACCGGGTAGGTCAATAACAACATCATGGTGCCACGTTCGAATTCACCGACCAGTGCGTCGAAAGACAGCATGAGCGCGATCAGAGGAATCAGGTACACGCTTAAACTGGCAAGACTGATGACGCTGATGTCCATCGCGCTGGCTTTTATTGAGCCAGTTGGTGCAGAACCTAATAGTGATAATACCAGTGCGAGTGTGCCCAGCACGATGATGGCGGCAGCAATCCAGCGGTTACGCAGACCATCACGCAGTTCTTTCATCGCCAGTATCCATAACATCTTCATGACTGGCCTCCATCTATCTGCTTACCGCTCATGAAGTGGTTATAAACTTCGTCAAGTTTGGGCGGCATAATTTGCAGGTCATTGACGACGTCGCCGAGATCAGTAATGCGACGGATCAGCGGCATTTTATCGCCATTGAAACATGACATTTTCAGCGTCTGATTATTGATTTCACTGATATTAATTTCAGCGCCCAGGCGGTCGGCAACGCTGGCGGCTTCACCGGGTGTCACCGAAACTTTTAAACGAACCGGCAGTGCCGCCTGCTGGTAGAGCTCGTCGAGCGAACCACTGGCAATCATGATGCCGGCTTTCATGATGATAAAACGATTGGCCCTGGCCTCAACTTCATTAAGTGCATGTGATGAAATAAGCGAGGTAGCACCTTCTTTATGCAGGGCATCGATTAATTCGTAAAACTGATGACGTAGAGAAGGATCAAGGCCGGTAGTGGGTTCATCGAGAAACAGTAATTGTGGACTACCCAGCATCGCCTGTGCCAGGCCCAGGCGCTGGCGCATGCCTTTAGAATAGGTTCCAACGCGGCGTTTTGCTGCATGAGAAAGTCCGACGATATCCAGCAGGTTATCGCAGTTGCTAAGCGACGCCCCCTTAAGACGAGCATAAAAAGTCAGCACTTCACGACCGGTCATGGCTTCATAAAATGCCACGCTTTCAGGAAGGTAGCCCAGTGTTTTATGTTGCGCTACTGCGGTACTCATTGCCGGATTAGAACCCAGCACCTCGACATTGCCGGCGGTGGGTCGGGTAAGCCCTAACATCATTTTCATCAGCGTGGTTTTGCCGGCGCCATTATGTCCAACCAGTACCACGCATTCGCCGGACTGGATAGTAAAGCTGACATCAGATACCACGGTTTCGCTGCCGTAGCATTTGCTGACGCCAGCCAGTGAAATAACCTTATCGCTTGTCTTGTTTGCAGGATTCATCAATTTCAATAATTTAGTTCAGCCACATGAGTAGCGTTGCTGTTATTTTGCTTCGGTGTTAATGCAGAGGGTGATGGTAGCATCAATGGTGCACTGTCAGTTACTCCGCCTGGATGCAGCCCGGGAAATTCAGCCTGCGCCCATTTCAGTATCTGCACGGAAGGGCTATTCAATAATAGTTTAGCGAGCGGATGTCGCCAGACGATCTGGTCGACCAGGTCGTTGGGTCTGTAGATCTGGTCAGCGATACCGTTATCATCGATATCAAAAGCGATATTATCACTCCAGTAATTTCCCCGGCCCTCTTTCGACCACTCGATGTATCGTGTGCCCACGTATTTTACCTGGCTGCGATTATTGATGAAGGCATTGCCGTAGATCTCATTTTTTTCAGAGCCGGCGGTGAAGTGGATGCCGATATTGCATTCTTCAAAAGAATTGTCATTGATCTGGTTGAAATTGGCATTATAGATAAACACGCATTTCTCAGCACCGATAACCCGGTTGCCTGCTATCACTGAATAATTTGCGAAGTTAAAAAACAGACCGCGCTGCGTATCACCCGATGAGATATTGTTTTTTGCATTAATGCGATCTGAAAACATCAAGGCGAAACCGACATGATTGTTGAGCGAGATATTGTTGCTGACTTCGCTGTCGTGAGCGTACATGTAATGTATTGCAAATCGCAGATCAGACATGTGGTTGCCGCTAAAAACATTGTTGCGGCTACCGTTGACAAAGATACCGTCCCGACCATAACGGATGGTATTGTCTTTGATGATAGAACCGGGGGTATTCCACAGATAGACACCATTACCGCGATCGTTGACGCGGTGAAACTGACTGCCGATGATCACATTGTTGCTGACAACAACGGACTCCGGGCCTTTCAGGTAAACCCCTATCTGGTTATGTTCAAAATGGTTGGCTTCGACAAGTGTGCGGTCACCTCTGTCGGTGATAAAAATTCCGCTGTCTTCATCTTCCAGCACCTTGCCTGAATGCTGAATCGTTAAGCCTTTGATTACTACATCAGGCGCTGATACGGTGATCACATGTGATGAACCTTCGCCATCGATGATGCTTTCGCTGATGTTTTTATTGTTTGGACCATTGCCTGACAAGGTCAGACTCTGGTGGATATTGACTGAACCGGTATAAGTTCCCTTCGCCAGAAACAGGGTATCACCGGGTTGCGCTAGATCGATGGCGGCTTGCAGGGTACCGTTGCCGGGACTTACCTGCCATTCTTTAGCGCTTGTGGAAAACGAAAAAAATAATAATAAAAGCAACAGCCCACCGGCCAGCCCCTGGTTAACTTTGGGGCTGACGGGTGAACATTGTTTATGTTGCTTCGATGTCACTAGTGACTATGCAGGCTCAACAAGCATACGGCCGCGCATTTCCATGTGCAGTGCATGACAGAACCATTGACAGTAGAACCAGTGAACTCCCGGACGATCAGCGGTAAAGGTGATCGATGAAGTTGCCTGTGGACCGATCTCCATGGCAACACCGTAATTCGCCATGGTGAAACCATGTGTCAGGTCATCGATGGCATCATTATTACTGACGATGATGGTGACTTCATCTCCCTGTTTCACGCTGAATTTCTCCATGCTGAAGTTAGGCGCAATCGACCACAGGTAGATACGGACTTTTTTACCATCACGCACGACCTTGGAGTCAGTGCCCAGTTCGACACCGTCTTTTTTCGCCTGTGCGCTGGCATCTGCCCAGAAGGAATCGCCCTTGGTCCATAGTGAAGCCGGGTTTACGATATCTGCGCGTACGATGATGACATCATGCGGTTCGGCGTATGTCGGACCATCATGTACGACCTTCATCTTGTCACCGCTGATATCGATGAGCTGCTCGTTCTCCGGTTTTAGCGGACCGACATTGATGAAACGGTCTTTGGAGAACTTGTTGAGTGATACCAGCCACTTGCCATCAGCTTCCTTGGTTTCGCCCATGGTAGTGTGGTTATGGCCCGGCTGATAGTGCACATCGACCTTGTCGAGGATAGGATTCACTTTTTTGCCGGCATAAGCATCGATGGCTTTTTGAATGTTCCACTTCACTGCCTGGCTATCCAGAAACAGGGTGGTGAAAGCATTACCCTTGCCGTCAAATGCGGTATGCAGTGGGCCCAGACCAAGTTCTGGTTCAGCAACAACGGTGTCGCGAGGCTGGATCTTGTCGGCGAAAAGATCGGGCAGTTTTCTAACGTCGATAACAGTAACCGTTGGAGATAACTTGCCGTTGAAGACGACGTGGATACCATCCGGCGCAGTATTACAGCCATGCGGGCTGTTAGGTACAGGAATATAGCGTGTGTATTTCGAGCCTTTACGACCGTCCAGTACGGGCACGCCGTTGATCTTCTGGAAGTCTCCGGCTTTAACGCCAGCTTCGATGGCTTTAAGATCGAACACCACTGCCCAGTCACGTTCGCTGGCGATCATACCCGACAGGTTGACTGCTTCTTCACTGTTGTAACAGGTAGAGAAGGCATACAGTCCCTGGTAGTCTGCATCACAGTTATCCAGGTTACCGTCGACCATTACCTGCCAGGCAACTTTCATCTCATCGCCGTCGATCGCGGTAAAGATGGCATGATATTTTTCAGGTTCGTCGAGAATGCTGCCGTCGTTTGGAATCGGTACACGGTGCTCACCGTTGGCGAAGACATAACCGGTACGCGGGTATTTTTGCGGACGCAGACCGTGGATGTCAGCCGCGTTCGGAATCTCGATCATCTTGTCACACTTCATCACGTCGCAACGTACACGGGCAACACGGGTGTTGGCCTTGTCGTTCATGAACAGGTAACGGCCGTCATAAGTACCATCGGTGAATGACATATGCGGATGGTGCAGATCGCCGTTTTCCCAGAC
>JBFFVI010000085.1:0-7509 GCA_041570895.1 Gammaproteobacteria bacterium | reverse complement strand
GGAGAGGCGACACCTGCACAGGTGGGCGGTTTTCTGGTTGGTTTGCGTATGAAAGGAGAAAGCATCGATGAGATTACTGTGGCTGCCAGCGTCATGCGTGACCTGGCCAGTAAAGTAGAAGTAGATAAAAACCACCTGGTTGATACCTGTGGTACGGGCGGCGACTCATCAGGCAGTTTTAATATTTCTACCGCAAGTGCTTTAGTTGTGGCTGCCGCTGGCGGCAAGGTTGCTAAACACGGTAATCGTTCGATCAGCAGCAAGTCGGGTAGTGCCGATGTGCTCGAAACGGCCGGCGTGAATCTCGAGATAAATGCGCAGCAGGTGGCAGAATGTGTCAATGAGATCGGTGTCGGATTTATGTTTGCACCCTTGCATCACAGCGCGATGAAACACGCGATCGGGCCGAGACGTGAAATGGCTGTGCGTACTATTTTTAATGTACTGGGGCCATTAACAAACCCGGCCGGTGCGCCTAACCAGGTGTTAGGTGTGTTTAGTAAAGATCTGGTGGAGCCACTGGCTCATGTTTTAAAACGACTTGGCAGCGAGCATGTGCTAGTGGTTCATGCCGAGGATGGTATGGATGAGATCAGCATAGCCAGCCCCACTTTTGTTGCTGAGCTGAAAGATGGTGTGGTCAGCAGCTATACGATTCAGCCTGAGGATTTTTCCATGTCGCGTGCTGATCTGCAGCAGATACGCGCGACAGATTCGGCGCATAGTCTGGAGATCATAAAAGCCGTGTTTAATAACACCGAGGGGCCAGCAAAAGATATCGTCTGTCTGAATGCCGGCGCTGCCATCTATGTGGCCGGGCTCACTACATCGTTAGCTTCGGGTGTTAAGCGGGCGCAGGAAGTGATCGCCAGTGGCGCGGTTAATGAAAAACTACAGCAGTTGATAGTAAAAACCAACAGCTATAAATAAACCTGAAAATTATTTGTGATACGACGATGAGCAGTAATACACCTGATATTTTAATACAGATCCTGAATCGCAAACGTGAGGAGATTAGCGAGCGTTCGCTAACTGTGCCAATCGATGTTTTGATGCAGCAATCTGTCGGTGCTGATGCTGTACGTGGTTTTATTCGATCGATAGAGAAAAAGATCAACAACAATCAATCGGCAGTCATCGCAGAGATCAAGAAAGCCTCGCCGAGCAAAGGTCTGTTACGCGAGAATTTTGAACCAGCAGAAATCGCCAAAAGTTATGAGGCCCATGGCGCGGCCTGTTTATCCATATTGACGGATAAAGACTATTTCCAGGGAGATGAAGATTATCTTCTGCAGGCAAGAGCTGCCTGTGAGCTCCCGGTTATCCGTAAAGATTTTATCATTGATCCTTACCAGGTTTATGAGGCGCGTGTGATCAATGCGGATTGTATTTTGTTGATCGTGTCGGCGCTCGATGATAAAGCCTTGCATTCTTTATTTCATCTTGCTGAGGAGTTGCAGATGGATGTGTTAATGGAAGTGCATGATGAGCAGGAGATGAAAAGAGCGTTAACAACCGGTGCGCGTTTGATCGGCATCAATAATAGAAATCTACGAACTTTTGAAACCTCCCTGGATACTACGCTCAACATGCTGGATATGGTCGATGAACATCATATCCTGGTAACGGAGTCAGGTATCCACACACGCGATGATGTGCAACTGATGCGAGATAATGGGGTTAATGCATTTCTGGTGGGCGAGGCGTTCATGCGGGCTGAGAGCCCGGGCGAGAAACTTGCCGAGCTGTTCTTTAAGTGATTTTTTATAGCTCAGCGCCTCTGCGGTTCAAACAAAAATCTTTTCTATCAGCGGGTACCAAAAACAACCACCGTTTTTCCGTGTGCGCTAATCAGAGATTCATCTTCCAGTTCTTTTAATACGCGCCCTGCCATTTCGCGAGAACAGCCGACCATCTTTGCTAAGTCCTGCCGAGTAGTCTTTATCTGCATGCCTTCAGGATGAGTCATGGCATCGGGCTCACTGCTTAGTTCCAGCAGGCAGCGTGCAATACGGCCTTTCACGTCTAAAAAAATAAGATCGCGAACTTTCATGCTGGTTTTTTTCAGGCGATTAAATATCTGGCTGGTCAGCAGGAACATCACCGCTGGGTCTTCGCTGACGATCAGCTTGAATTGTGAATAGCTTATTTCAGCGATGATGCAGTCGGTGCGTGAGAAGATACGTGCGGTACGTTTGCTTTTATCGCTGGTGTCAAACTCGAATAATCCGGCTTCGCCGAAAAAATCACCGCGATTTAACTGTGCCAGAATTATTTCATCGCCATTTTCACTTTCAGCAAGTACGCTTACGGAGCCCTCGATGATATAGTACAGGCTGTTTGAAACATCACCTTCGTGGATGATGATTTTCTTTGCTTTATAGGATTTACGATGAGAAAACTTCAAAAGATATTCTAGCGAAGGGTTCAGTGCTGGTATTTCTCTGATGATGCTCATTGATTTCTCGATGCTGTTTCAAGCCATTGATATAAGGCGATGTATGGAATAATACACAACAAATCTGGATTACTGAAGTAATCGCAAAGAACAACCAGGTCATTCCGTTATATAAGTAATTAAATTTAAGGGTTTATCATGAAAGCAGTCGTAAAGTGGTTAGACAATATGTCTTTTGTCGGGGAGTCCGAAAGCGGGCATTCTGTGGTGATGGATGGACCGCCGGAAAGTGGTGGTAGAAACCTCGGTGTCAGGCCCATGGAGATGGTGTTATTAGGTATGGGTGGTTGTACCGCATTTGATGTGGTATTAATTCTGCAGCGCCAACGTCAGTCGATCACAGATTGTCAGGTTGAGCTATCGGCAGAACGAGCAGAAGAAGCGCCAAAGGTATTTACCAAAATCCACGTACATTATATTGTTAAAGGCAAGGCGCTTGATGAGAAAAAAGTGGCACGTGCAGTCGATATGACCGCAGAGAAATATTGCTCGGTGTCGATCATGTTGGCACAGAGTGTCGATGTTACCCATGATTTTGAAATTATAGAAGAAGATTAAGTGAATACTACAAGCTCCCAGTCAGAAGACGTTTTAGTCGCTGATACAGAAGAAAGCTCTAACGATGATATCGTAGCCGAAGCGCCGCTTGAAATAGCGCATAAACAATTTGATGATTTATGTGCTCAATATTACCACTCCTGGTTTCGCTATCATCCTGAAGATGCTGTTGATGTTGGTGTTAACGACTACGCTGATAAGCTGAAAAGTTATGAACATGATGATATAGGTGCGCTTATCGCATTGAACCAGATGATGCAGTCTGCACTGGATGAATTAAATCTATCCGAGCTGGATGAAACCAGGCAGCTGGATTATCGAATTATTAAAGGTGCGATTTCGATAGAGCTGCATGACCTGGAAGAAAATGACTGGCGTTATCGTAACCCGCTTGAGTATGTGCCGGTCAATGCTATATACCAGCTGTTGATCCACCCCGGTAAAAATATACACCAGTCGATAAAACACCGGCTTGAGATTATTCCGGCTTATCTGCGTGGTGCCAAAGTCATGTTGTCACGCTACCCGGAACGTGTAGTGCCAGAATGGGCCTCGACCGCCAGAGATATCGCCGCTTCGGGTTCAGGATTTATCCGAGATCTGGCGCATCACCCCATGATCAATGCCAAGTTTGCCAGCCCGACAAGGCTGCAGCCGCTATTCGATGCGGCGGCGGTGGCGCTGAATGATTTTGCCAGTTACCTGGAAACGGAAGTGATTCCATCAGCGCAGGGAAAGTTTGCTTCAGGTCATTATCGGTTTAATCGTCTGCTCAACGAGAAACATTTTTTAGCAACCGACGCTGAAAAAATTCTTCGTTATGGTGAGCGTCTGGCCGCAGATACAGAAAAACAACTATTAAAACAGAGCAGGAAAATCTGTGGCGAGGAAAATATCAGTAAAGCTTTAGCGAAAGTCAGGGCAGAACATCCAGACGCTACTCAGCTGCTGGATGCTTATCGTAAAAAAATGCAGGCCTCGCATGAGTGGCTGCTTAAGGCTGATATCGTTACTGTGCCAGATAAGCAGTCACTGAAGGTCCAGCCGACGCCGGTATTCATGCGCGAGATCATTCCCTTTGCTGCTTATGAGCCGCCCATGCCGCTGGATGAGCAGCAGCGTGGTCTGTACTATGTCACTACGGTCGATGATGAAACTCTGCTGGCAGAGCATAACCACTACAGTATCGATTTAACCTCGGTGCATGAGGCGTTTCCCGGTCATCATCTGCAGTTTGTGGTTGCCAATCAGAACAATGCAGACAATGTCACGCGTCAGTTAAATGCATCAGCCAGTATGTATGAAGGCTGGGCGTTATATTGTGAGCAGCTGGTTTTTGAACAGGGCTTGTATGATAAAAAAGAACATGAGTTTATTCTCCTGCGCGATCGTCTGTGGCGAGCGCTAAGAATTATCATCGATGTAAAAATTCATACCGGACAATTTAGTTTTGATGAAGCGGTTGCTCTGCTGGTCGATAAACTGGGGTTTGATCTGTCACAGGCGCAGTCAGAAGTAACCTGGTACAGCAATGCAGCGGCGACACCACTGTGTTATGCCATCGGTCGTGAGCTGATCTTAAAAACTCGCGAGACGCTGCAGACGAATACGACGCCGGTGGATAAGGAAAAACTAAAAGAGTTTCACGATAAATTATTATCGTTAGGTTCTATCGCGCTACCGCTGATCATTCAAACAGTCTTCGGTGAATCGGTCTGGCAGTCTGTTCACGATGAAGTCTTTGGCGGATGAGTCATGGCTGAATTCACACGACCAAAACAGACCGCGGGCATGCGTCACCTGGCGCTCAATGTCATCAGGCTGGATGCCTGTGTCGACTTTTATACGCGACTGTTGGCGATGAGCATCGAATGGCAGCCGGATGAAGATAATTATTACCTGACTTCAGGTAACGATAATCTGGCATTGCACCGTGCCACAGAGGGTGTCGAAAAGGCTTCTGCGCAGTCGCTGGATCATCTTGGTTTTATCATCGATACGGCAGAAGAGGTACTGCACTGGTTTAACTTTTTAAAGCAGGAAGGTGTTGAGATGTTAACCGAAGCAAAAGATCATCGCGATGGTGCGCGCAGTTTTTACTGTAAGGACCCGGATGGTAATGCGGTGCAGATCATCTATCATCCGCCGTTAAGTGCCGCTCAGTAATCTAGATGTAATAAGCCGAGCCGGTCATGACTTTTGACATGGCAGCCATCAATTTTTTAACCGGTGGTGGTAGTTCAGCCGCACCCTGTTCGATAGCCGTAGTGGCATGCTTTAATTCATCTGTTTTCATCTGTTCTAATATCGCACGGCTTCGCAGATCGCCACCGGGTAATTTATTAAGGTGTGATTCCAGGTGTTCGACTACCTGGTGTTCGGTTTCGGCTAAAAAACCCAAATTCCATTTATCTCCGATCGCGCCAGCAAAAGCACCGATAGCAAAAGAACCGCCATACCACAGCGGGTTAAGGATACTGGTGTTACTGCCCAGTTCCTGCAGGCGGTTTTTTGTCCAGTCCAGATGGTCATTTTCTTCCAGTGCTGCCTGACGCAGCTTTTCACGGATCTCGCTATTGCGTGAGGTTAGCGACTGGCCCTGGTATAACGCCTGTGCTGAGACCTCACCGCAATGGTTTACTCGCATCAGACCGGCGATGTGTTTCTTTTCCTGTTCAGAAAATTCTACCTCAGAGATATCGTCTGCCGGGTATCCACGTTCGGTGATGATGGGTTCACCGAAAAGCGTCCGCAAAGCGGTGTCTGCAGACATGATTAACTGGTCAAATGGAGTGTAATTACGCATAGGTGTATATTGCTGCTTTAAGCCGTATGGTGCAATACTTAAAGTCTGAGAAAAAAGGAGAGAATTTCAGTGTCATATTATCAATACCACGTATTTTTCTGTACCAATTCGCGTGAATCGGGCGAGCAGTGCTGTGAGCAGTGTAATGCCACAGAGATTCGCGCCTATGCTAAAGCCAGAATAAAACAGCTGGGTTTATCAGGTGAGGGAAAAGTGCGAATAAATACCGCGGGTTGTTTAGATCGTTGTGAACTTGGCCCGGTTTTAGTTGTCTATCCTGAAGAGACTTGGTACAGCTATCTCGATCGAGAAGATATCGATGAGATTATCGACAAACATTTGATTGCCGGTGAGATAGTTGAAAGGTTGTTGATTTGAGATATCAGACGGTTATAAGCTAACAGTAGGTAGGGAGAAGCATTATAACTTGTTGATTTTTAGTGTATTAGTGAATCGAGTCTAAAATTGCTTGACAATTGAATTCATATATTAGAATATACTAATACATTTTATGCAATTGAATGTGTTTTTTTCATATTTCCTCCATCCTCCCTTTGGTGGTAATTTCAGCGCGGATTCTTATCCGCGCTTTTTTTTGCCTACAGGAAGTAGGTAAGGAGCGTGAGCAGGAGCGGTAGCTTTGCCTGCAGGAAGGCAAAGATTGTTCCAGACAATCTATTTGCATTTCCACCAACCCTGGCGGTCAGAGTAAGGGGTGAGAGCATTAGGGCAGGACGCTGGCCATAAACATGCATCGAGCGGACGTCGAGATGGCGTTATTTCGATGTGCGACAAGGCCAGGCCATAATATCGGGTAAATATTTCACTAAAAAACCAGCTTTAGACTTGTCGGAGAGTGTAAATGCCTGTAATATTCCGCCTCTTCGTCGGAGCCGGCTATGTATGGCGTTCGATAATATTAATATTAAGACATTTTATTTGTAGGCCAGATTTGTAATGAAAACCATAAGCGCAAAAGCTGATGACGTAAAACGCGACTGGTTCCTGGTTGATGCCGATGGTAAAACATTGGGTCGATTAGCGACTGAAATTGCGCGTCGTTTACGCGGTAAGCATAAAACAATCTACACACCACACGTTGATACCGGCGATTACATCGTTGTTATCAATGCTGAAAAAGTGCGTGTTAGTGGTAATAAAGCGAAAGATAAAATGTATTACCGTCACTCAGGTTATATGGGTGGACTCAAAGAAACCAACTTTAGTGACATGATCGAACGTTCACCGGAACGTGTGATCGAGATTGCTGTTAAAGGCATGTTACCAAGAAATCCTTTAGGTCGTGAGATGTACCGTAAGCTGAAAGTTTATGCTGGCCCACAGCATCAGCATGCGGCGCAACAACCACAACCTCTCGAAATCAACTAAGAGCTACTCATGGCAGAACAATATTACGCAACCGGTCGACGCAAAACTTCAAGTGCACGCGTGTTTTTATCATCAGGTGCTGGTGACATCGTCGTTAACGGCAAACCTTTAGACGTATTTTTTGGTCGTAAAACAGCACAGATGGTTGTTCGTCAGCCGCTAGAGCTGGTCGACATGTTGGGCAATCTTAATTTCAATGTTACCGTATCAGGTGGCGGTTACTCTGGCCAGGCCGGCGCTATCCGTCATGGAATTACCCGCGCGTTGATCGAATATGATGAAACCTTACGTAGTCCGT
>JBFFVI010000084.1:0-7598 GCA_041570895.1 Gammaproteobacteria bacterium | reverse complement strand
CGATTATTAGCCAAGATTAAAAGAAGTAAAGTGGATAACAAGCGATAAGCGTCTGTTAACGATCCAATGAATGAACTCCTCCAACCTATCGGCATAGGTTAGGCGCTGTCGAAAAAGCTGAATTAAAGGGGACGGATGATGTGGTTAATATTTGCTCCCTCCGTCCCCTTTTTTCAACATGCCCTCTGGGGCAATAGTCTTTTCAACCTTTATTACATGGCATTTACTTTTGATCAAATCATCGTGCATTATTTAACACCTTTTATTTCAAGCCAAAGAAACTGAAGTAGATTTATGAGGAGGTAAATTTAATTTCTAAACACTAATCCAAACATGACAATATCTTCATCTTCTTCATACAGATTAAAATATCGTTTGCCGCTGACCGTAATGCCAAATTTTTTTGTAAAGTCCATCACAATACCGACTTCAGGAAAATATGCTGCGATATAGTCATCCTTATCCCAGTTATACCCTAGTGATACACCGAGTAATAAATACAGTGATACATCCCTGTTAAGCGTATAGCCACCACCTAAATCCAGTGTTGAACCTGTTCCATTTATATCCGATTCCAGGTAGCTTAGTTTGATAAAACTGGCAATATTATCTTTAAGTGACAGCATACCTACAGAGGCAATATCAAAGTCATTTTTGTCAGACGAAATACTATGTTCGATAGCAAGATAGTTTTTATCTGGCGCTGCTGTAGCGCTAACGCCAGAAAGCATCAAAAAAGACAACAATAGAGTGGCTTTTAACTTGATGTGTCGATGGTTGTTTTGGGAACTTTTATTTAACCTGTAGACGAATATTTGAATCTTGTTTAAAAACATGTCATTAATTTCTCTTATTATGAAATGTAAAAAATCTGTACATGAGTAGCACTGCTGATGAGTACCTAACCCACTTCGACTGTATTTAGCATTGTAAGAAAATATCCTGGTTAGGACACTTTAAAGAAAGGTACAGCTTGTGTTTATTCTTTAATGCCTCAATTAGCTTTGATGTCCATTCACTCTATTCCTTTATGGCGAAGTATTTGATGCGCTAGATAAATCACATATGCATGTAATTAATCGCGATTTACTGCATGCTATAACTGCCAGCCATAAAACAACGTCATTGCGATGGTATATAGAACAATGGCGTAATACCAGCCTCCACTACTCAGTTTTGGTGTTCTAATGGGCGCTACGTTTAAGACTGCCAATGTTAGTATTGTGATATAGAGCACTACAGTGAAACTGGATGCACTGACAAAACCATTTAAAACAAAAATCAGGGCCAGGAAGATACCGTTGTTATCAATAGCTAAGCCCTGGAAGCTTGATTTACCTGCTAAACCGTATACATTAAAGTAACTTAATCGAAGCACGCCAGCTGCTGCAATAATAAAAGCACCTGGAATAAACCAGGGACTAAAATCACCGTAGCTCAGTAACACGATAGCTGGGCAGATGCCAAAGCTGACAATATCAATCAGCGAGTCCATCTGACCACCGAATTTTCTCTGTTCATCGGTGCGGCCTTTCATGCGCCGTGCGATATTGCCATCGCTCCAGTCAAAGAACACTGCCCAGACCAGTCCGATCATTGCGGCCGGAAAGTTACCCACGATAGCGAAATAGATGGCAAGCACTGCAGATAACAGCCCCGCGAGCGAGCACTGGTTTGCGAGATCGTTGGCAAAAGAAAGTATGCTAGGTTGTGTCTTCTGTGTGTCGTTCATATCTGTCATATAATTTTCTCTGGCACTACTTTATTAATGGAAACGACATTATCTGCAAGCAATGTTTTGTTTACAGCTGTGACCATGCTGGCACTGTTAGCTGGAGAGCGGCTAACTACATGTGCAAAACCAGCATATTCTGGCAAGCCAATAACTGGAGCAAGAGGAAACATCACTTCCGCCTGATGCAGGTCTTCCATAGCATCAATCTCATACCATTTGTTTTCGTTGAACAGCACGGCATCAAATTCAAGTGAAGCGTCAGCCACCATATCGGCAAACACGGTTTCATAATACTCATTAACACGCCCGTCTTCGATATAACGATCTAAATGTGCAATCACCCGCTGCCAGCTCTGTGAGGACAAGCTGCAAATATTAACGGTTTTATAACGGCGCTCATCGTCAACATCATGGCTGACATGAAATGCTTTCACCGCTTTGTCTGCGTTTAGCTCAACCATGGTGCCATTCATCCATGGCAGGATATTCGACACCGCAATTCTATCCGGTATCAGCATAGGCTCTAACATCGATGCTTCAAAAACGAGATCGCTCTCTATTAATACAAAGGGCTCTTCGATGGCTTTTTTCGCTAACCAGAGTGAATAGATATTGTTGGTCGTCTTATAGACAGGATTAAATACGTAATCAAGCTGCATATCCGCCGCGTTTTCTTCAAGATATTCGCGGACACAGTGATCCAGATAACCAGTGACAACCACCAGGCGTTTAATGCCCTGTACGCGGAGGTTATCAAGCAGACGAGCCAGTATGGGTTCGCCGCTAACTTCGGTAAGACATTTTGGTGCATCAAGGGTTAATGGGCGCAGGCGGGATCCAGTACCAGCGGCTAAAAGTAGTGCAGTTGTTATGCGATTATTAATAGTCAATTCTCCTAAGAATTTCGTTGTCGAGATAAGGTTATGCTCATTTAGGAAATGTAAATCGTATACATCGTCAGCACGTTAGGCGCTGATCGCACATGGAGAAAACACCTGTTGAAGGGTCCCTAATGAGTCGTGTATCAATGCCCATAAACCATCTCTTAAAAGACAGGTAACCGCTTGAAAAGCGCGAGAAAGTAATGGGTCACAGCTAAAGGAAAGCTAAAGGAAAGCCAGAGAACGGCAAAAGGAAAGCTAAAGGAAAGCCCCCTCACTATACAGCAAAACCCGCATCAATATTGGGTAATTCAGAATCATCACAAATATGCCCTGGTTCAGCCTAGTTCCCTTAGTCCTTTGCCTAATGCCTTCAGACCGCTTCTTAACATATCTTCGGAGCAGACATAACCAAGCCTGATATGGCGATCTAGATTAAAATACTCCCCGGGATTGACCATGACACCGTGCTCGTGCAGCAGCTTTTGGCAAAGTTCTATAGAAGACATATTTACCCGGTATCTCGGAAAGCACATTACCCCGCCGTGGGGTTCCACCCATTCCAGGATGTCCTGATTGGCCTCCATCCATTCGCTGAGTACCAGGAAATTGGACACTGAAAGTTTGTTAAACCGCTGTATAAGGAACTCTCTGGCATTGCGCAGTGCGTGGGCATTCATCATCTCTCCAACATAGGAGGAGGAACCATTCGTATGGACTTTTGCATGCTGGCACTCGGTGGCGATTTCCAGCGGTGCAATGATCCAGCCGGTCCTCTGGCCACCCAGTCCGTACACCTTGGTCATGCTGCTGGTAACAATAACGTTTGGCAGACCGTAAGCGGAGATCTGGGGAACCGATGCCCCATCGAGAAAAATCTCGTCAATCAGCACATAGACGCCTCTGGCCTGCGCAATCTCTGCCACCCGCCTTATTTCCAGCTCCCTGTCTGCCACTACCCCGGTAGGGTTGTGCGGATTTGTTAATACGATCAGTTTTGTTCTGTCGGTGATCAGCGCATCCAGTGCATCGACATCCAGACGGAACTCATCATTAAAACGTCTGAACCACGGCACCTTTTTAGCTTCCATCATCTCGGGCGTTAGCCACATCGGCTGGTAACCGGGCTGCTCTATGATGAATTCATCTTTTTTGCTCAGAGTAGCCAGAAATACCAGGAAATTGGCCTGGGTACCACCAGAGGTGGTGACGATGTTATCAATACCGCAACCATACATCTGTGTAAGAATCTGTTTGAACTCGTTGGCACCGTTCGGGTCGCCCCGGCCAAGATCAAGTTCCGGCCCCGGATCATAATCCACCAGCTCGTCATACTCGCGTTTGGAAACACCTTTCATCTTGCTGAAGGCCAGAACGTAGTCAGCGCGTTCGTGATTATTCCGAAGCCATTCGAAAAGTTCAATGCGTGGGATTATCATAGGATGCAACCATAAAAATCACCGTTCATATGCCTGCCATCATTTTTCATTACACAAACTCGCTCTGATGCTAAAAATCTTTGGCCCGTTCTTCATTATCACGGAACCCAGCCCCTTGCTTCTATAGTGGACCAATAACGTCTAGATTATTGGAATTAAATCGTTATATTTCTAGCGACCATTATTGATCTTAATTCACGACAAGTCGATGGCTGATCTATGAGCGACAAGAAGAACAAATATCTGGTGAAGGAAGCACTTCTAATGAAAATAGAAATCCTCAGGCGTGACTGATACATCACTTATAGGGAATTCAGTTGCATCACGAGACTAGCAGACAATACTAGAAGACTATGACAATCATATTCGTACCTATACCGCTTGATTAGGCGGCGGCATCCGATATAAAGCAACAGATGAAATCCACATTTCAGGTGGCATCGAACTGATCTACTCTCGTTCTGGCGCCAGTGTAAAGTAGCCCGATAATAATTCAGGTGATGTTATTGAGGATTTCTTTAATCAGGATTACAACGACAATTTCACTTATGATTTATTTACAATAGTCGAGTACCAACCTGTAATTAACGATTACAAACCATATGCAGAGACCAGTTATAACCTTTTTGAAACCAGCTCTACATTTTCATTCAATGGCCTTATAACATTTAACACACAATCAAGTGTTACCACATTGGCTTTTGGTGTTGAAACACCTGGTCTAATGAAAAGCAATACGAACTATTTAACACTCGAAGGTTACATCAATGGCAGCTACTTACCTGGAGGTGCTGTAAAGACCGTGAAATTTGATTCATACCGCACAGTGGGTGTTGTCGCCTATTGGAATACACCAAATGACCCCTGTTGGACTGATCGATTTTTCTTTGAGGCAAGCACTGTCCAGTGCTAGTGGTTTAGATGGATATAATATTGGTTCTGGTGTCACTGTTAATTTTTAAAAGACAGTGAATGAATATCTTATTTAACGACTTACTTTCTCTGTAAAATTTTCTGGAGACCGTGATTCCTGGTGAATGATTTGATTCGCACTAAAATTTTACGCGGCGCAGTTGATTTTCTATGTCATTAACGACAGTTTTATCCAGGGGATCTATAGCACTCTGATAACTCTTCACCAGTTTGCCATCGCTATCGATGAGATACTTGTGGAAATTCCACTGCGGATAAGTTCCAGAGGTTTCTGCCAGCTTCTGGTAAAAAGGATCAGCATGGCGTTCACTGACGCGAGTCTTGCTGAACATCGGAAACTCGACTGCATAGGTCAGGCGGCAGAACGCTTTGATTTCTTTTTCGGTGCCTGGCTCCTGGTGACCAAAATCATTTGACGGGAAACCGAGAACCACCAGTCCACGCTCTTGATATTGTTTATATAATTTTTCGAGTGAATCATATTGATCGGTGTAGGCACAGCGACTGGCCGTATTGACCACCAGGATGACCTTGCCCTGGTATTCCTCACAGAGATTAAGCTGTTTGTCATCGTTTAATGTACGAATGTTAAAATCGAGCAACTCGGAACAATCTTTGCCAAGTACTGAAGTCGTACCGAATAATGTGGTTACTAAAATTGCTGATAAAATTCTATTACGTTCTATATATCGCATAAGGCACCTCTGTGAGTGATCACCATCAAATCGGCAGTTTATCGAGCGAGGTGAATTTGGTAATACCCGCTGGCAACTTGCGTAATCGTCTAACACCTTCGCCACCGGTCCAGATATCCACACCTTCGGCTATCGACTCACGCAATTCATTCAGGTTAGTGCGAATATTTTCATATTGATAGGCGCCACTGAAGGTAACACCCAATACATCTGCTTCAAAATGCTCAACAGCTGATACGATCTGATCAAGCGGCACCTCACCGCCCAGGTTGATGACAGCAATTTCCTGTGAAGACAACCAGGCAGAAACCATCAATAAGCCCAGTGTGTGCTCTTCTCCAGGTAAAGTTGCGAGTAAAACACGTGGTTTTTTCGCCGTTTTCTGTATCCTGGATATCTCGCTATTAAGAAAGCGAGTCAGCACTTCCGATAACAGATGCTCTTCATATATCTGTAATTTCCCCATCGCCCAGCGTTCGCCTACGCTATGCAGTAACGGCACTACAGTCTCTGATATAAAACTTTGCATTCCCTGTTGCTGATAGGCTTCTGCTAGTGCTGCTTCCAGGTACGAACCATTCGTGGTCTGTAATACCGCCAAAAGATGCTCTATCGAATCATTCAGTGGAGTCTCAGGGAAAAGCTCAGCTTCCAGCATGCCAAGATCAGCATCACTCAACGCTACGACTTTACCCGGACGCATGCCCTGGTCCAGTAAACGGCGAATACGCTGCAGACGGCGCAGTTGATCTTCAGGATAACTGCGCTCACCTTTCTCATTACGAGATGGTTCAGGAAATCCGTAGCGCCGCTCCCAGATACGCAGCGTATCACGGGCTATGCCGGTATCACGTTCAACTGCACCAATAGACAAATATTCACTATTCATGCTGCCACTATAACAAATATTAAAAAAAAAGCAATTTTATTGCTATTTGTCCTAGACAAAACAAAAAATATCCATATACTTTAGTCATGGGTAGCGCAGCCACCCATCTTTAGAAGGTTCTTAAATACAACGAATTGGAGAAGTATCATGAGTAATTATGAAAAACAAATACTTGCAACCGAACAGTTTTATGACCAGGCCATGCTTGCTGCAGAGTCAGAAGGTATCGAAATTTTATCTTCCGTGGTACCAGGAAGCCGCTTGCACGAAGTGATTCACAACCCCATCGATAGCGGGATTGACGAAGGATAACCTCACGCGTGGCTCCTGCCATCAGTACGTTACCATCTAACTCACAATATATTTACCTGATGTTTTATGGACGGCCGGAGAAAACCTGAGAGACTCCGGCCTTTTTTACTATTAATTATACGAGAGAGAAAATATGCGAATTTCAACACTAGATCCGATTTCAATGAACGATGTTACAGACACAGAAACTGCACCTTATGTGGTAGATGGTGATCTGAAAAGTTTTTTTGAGTCTGAAGAAAATAAAAATGAATACCTGGATATCCCTCTCCATGGTGCACTGAATAGTGATGCACTGAACAAGGTTTTCGATGGTGCGGCGGATAGCCCGATAACAGGCTCGATCAATTAATTTAATACGCGCACAATTAGTAGGCAACGAACTATTCGGGTAGCAGAACCATGGTATTGACTATTTTTTATGACAGTTATTGTCCGCTATGCAGCGCAGAGATTGCGCAGTTGAAAGCTTATGATAGTAAACATCGGCTTTCATTTGAGGATATTAACGCTATGGATTTTTTACAGCGCTACCCGTACATCGACAAGGTGAGAGCTAACAAAATATTACATGGCCAGTTAAGTAATGGTGACATGATCTATGGTCTGGATGTTACCTGCATGGCATGGACAGCTGTCCGCAAGCATCGATGGTTAACGATATTGCGATGGCCCGGAATACGCTGGATTTCTGATCGAGCCTATCTGTTTTTT
>JBFFVI010000083.1:0-7613 GCA_041570895.1 Gammaproteobacteria bacterium | reverse complement strand
GGCGGCGGCTAATCAGTTTGGTCCCTGGTTGCCAGGCAACATGTTGCCCTACGGTCTCTACCTGGACGATGATAACAATCCACGAACAGATCCAGCGCTTGTAGGATGGTATGGATACAATCCGATTTTGGCAGACTTTGGCTGGATGCAAGGTGCTGCAGAAAATTTTGCCAGCATTTCAGATACAGAAATCATCAACAAGGGTAAGCATCTTTCCTACACCATGTCGGTCATAGACGATCTGGCCAATATCAATCTGAACTACGTAGTAACGATCGCTGATATCAGCAGTTTTCCGGGATATGATGCGAACCCTGCACTCAACGCTGCCACTTTCACCATTCGTGTAACACCAATCAGGGACGCGTCAGTAACACCTGAACCCGGTTACGTCGCAAAAGGTATTCCTAAGCCGGCACCTAAGTTTACCGACAGGGACGCTGTGGTCGCACTGGATCCAAATCCGCTATTTAGCGTCGGTGATGTGCTGGTGGCACGGGTGGGTGATGCAGATCTCAATCAGGATGCGAATGTTGCAGAAACAGTTGATGTCATTATCTCAAGTACCACAGGACTTAGCGGGACACTGACACTGATAGAACAAGGTAACAACCGAGGTGTGTTCGTGGCAGCGCTGCCTGATGAGTACAGCAATTTTGCCGCAGGTTTAGATGTAACAGTGACCATGACCTATATCGATGCTTACGATGGTGGACTCGGTGTTGATGTGCCTAAAGTGGCTTCGACCTCAACCACTGCAGTTGCAGATACTCCCGTTTACACCACCAGCAGTGATAGCGGTCTATTTAGTTTCAGCTGGATCACTGGCGGACTGCTATTTATCGGCCTGCTTGCCAGGAAAAAATGTATGACGAGTTGATCATAGTTATTGTTTGGTTATTTTTATTTATAGTGTTTAGGTTTATTAGAGGCGGGCGTAATGCGTATAAAAACTTTTGTTATTATTTTGCTTTTGCTATTCTTCAGTAAAGTTCTAGCCGAGAGTTTGGTCATTCCTGAAGATAAAACTGTAATTCAGTTTGAAACAAGACTAGGGATAGTTACCTTTGCCCATGAAAAGCATGCCGGGCTCAGCATCACCAGATGTACGACATGCCATCATGAAATTCAGCCTGCTGATAGCGTGGTAAAACCTTGCCATGAATGTCATCATCATGATTCTACCGAGCCATCAAAAGCTAAAATAGCATTTCATACGCGCTGCACTGGCTGCCATGAATACACTACTGCCGAGGGACAGACGGCAGGACCATTGGCAAAGAAATGCAAGTTATGTCACATCAAGTAGTCAGCGGATTACTTCAATCATCACACGTTGAGGTGGAAACGAATTCTGCAAAAGCCTCATCGGGCAATGGCAGTAGGCAGGAAAGCATGCTATTAGTATCTGTAACTCGCTGAGACTGTAATTACGTAAACACTGTAATCAAGTGTCTCATTACCGAGTAGCAAGGTATTGGCGACTGTTGCCGGGTCATAGCTCGGTATACCGTCAACGGCCCAGTTGTCTTCGCTGTAGTCTTCGAACCAGACCCCCAGCTTGTAGCTTAGTTGTTTGCTGTAGTCATAACTGGTCCACAGTTTGACGCTGGTCAGTGCTGTTTTTGTCTCTGGATACTGATCTTCTGTCCCGGGATTGACCAGGTCCTTCATCTCGATGGTACCGATGGATTGGCTATATACGATATCTGCGCCGATCGCCCACCTGCCAAGATCCGTCAACTTGGCACCAATGCCTGCGGTATCAATAGTGTCGTCAAAATCTGCCTGCCAGCCATCCGCGAAAGGTGACATATCAAAGCCATTCTGGCTGGACTGGATATTTTCGTAGGTATAGTAACCGTAGGTGCTAATGTTGTGACGAGGTTGATAGGAATAGTTTATGGTGACTACCGGCTGGGTTGCTTCAGTCAAACCAATCGTTGTATGTGTATAGTCATCCTTATTGTAATCAGCGCGCGCACTCAGGAATAGTTTTTCGGTGGCCATGTAATCGATCGAGGCACCAACTTTGGTCCGGTCGCGGTCAGCCAGATTATATTTTCGCATCGCCGGATTTTGATTGGGTTGAGGAGTGTATTCGCTGCCGCTCCTGCTGCCTGCTTCGGCAAAAAGGTCAAGGTCGACAGTGGTATGCGGTTTTATTTTCCATTTGGCGAATACAGTGTTTTCCTGTGTTTTTTCTCGCTCTGCGTTGGTGTAGTCACGTTTCATCTCATTGTAGTTATAGCCACCGCGCAAGCTGGTTATGGCGTTGAAACGGTAGTTGGCATCCAGGTCGAACCGGCTGTTCTTGTAACTGTAGGGGCGATTCTGTACCGGGTTTTTGTTGCTATTGTGAGAGTCCAGAACAATATAGTTATAGCTATCGACCGGTGTTTTGTTATCGCGTTCGTTATAACGCAGTTTGGCATTGAGTCGCAGTTTGTTTACCGGATGTGATGACAGTTTTAGTTGCGCGGTTGTCAGCCATATTTCGCCATCGAGTGAATTGCGGGGCAGTGTCGTTGTCGTCACGGCAGTATTGATCGTGTAGGGTTGAAAATCCTGGTTCTGGGTCATACGTCCCGTAGATATAAGACCTGTGAGGCGACTATGATAAGGCAGTGTGTAGCCACCGTTGAGCGATAACTGGTGAAACTCATTGTCCGGCGCCAGTGACATGCTGCCGGCTGCTGTTGTCGGATTGAAAGGGTCCTGCCAGCTTAGGGAGGAATAGCTGTTATTAAAAAATGACGCATGATAAGTAAGATCAAGCTGGCCGTCATCTCCGATATAGTGCAGTGTCGCATTAACAAGGTCCGTTTCGTAATCGATGGGTTCTGCTAACAGTGAGGTTGTGACATTTCCCACGACTTGTGATGCGCCATTGGCGATTGCCGCACCGCTGGCATCAACACCTTTTTTGTTTTCGTGGCTGAAGTTGATGTCGAATTGCCAGTGCTGTTTTGGAATAAAAATTACGCCTGTATTGATACGTTCACGTTTGGTTTTTAGTTCAAAATTGTTCAGGCTGGTATTCAGGTTAGTGTTGATATCAAAACCAGCAGGTAGTGTCAGGCTATCGCTGCCGATACCAAGAAATGGCGTCTTTACCGTATTGTTCTTGTAGTTAGGTAGTTCATCGTACTCCAGGAATAATTTATAACTTCCCTGCAAACCACCTTCCAGACGCAGGTAGCGTGATTCCAGGCCAAGATTGCTGCCGTGGATGTTCCAGAAGTGACCGTCTTCATCGAATTCCTCAGTATCAATATTACCGAGGAGGAAAGGACCTTGCGTCTGTAAGCCGTTGTAGCGGCCGAACTTGTAGGCATCATCCGAGACGTAACCAATACCCAGCTCTATTTCGTTGTAAACAGGTTCGGAGAGAAAAGCTTCAGGAACCAACGGTTCAGAAACTTCTGAAGCAGATTTTTCTTCTGCAAATATAGTGCCCGTTGCAAGCAGTGAAGTTGCCAGGTAAAGAATCAGTCGTGATGTTTTTCTTTTCATGAGCCGTGAACTGCCTGATTAGTACATATTGTTACTCACTATCGCTGTAAAGCAGCACCGGATGGATGGTTGGAGCCATGCACCTTGCTGTGACAATTTGCGCAATTCATTCCGACGATGAATCGATTGCGCCCCGGATCTACATCTTTGTAATCAAGAAACAGGCTGATATGTCTTTGACCGCCACCGCCACCACCGCCGCCACCACCGCCACCGCCACCGCCACCAGAAAACATAGACGCGTGGCATTGCTGGCATAACTGAGGTCCCGGTTTGTTTAATAGAGCCTGATGATTTGAGCCATGCACGTTGTGACACAATGTGCAGTCTTCACTGGCTGGGTAGTGCTCCCATAGAAAGGGCCCGCGTTTATCAGCATGACAGCTATAGCAGTTTTCATTCACGCTGAACTGTTTTAAAGATGAAGGTCCTGCCGACCCGTGTGGGTTATGGCAATCACTGCATATCACCTTGTTCTCTCGTATCGGGTGTGAAGAGGCACGGAAGGTTTGAGCCCGTATGTCCTTGTGGCATTTAAAACACACTTCTGTCTGCGAGCTGCGGTGAATGACGTCATTGCGCTTGTGGATAGAGTGACAATTTACACAGGTCAGGCCTTCTGCCTCATGCGTGCTCGAGAGCCAGTGCATGCGCTCACCGGCCTGGTGGCAACTCTGACAAATATTGTTGCGTTGTTCGACCGCTTCACCATAACGCCCGGTCATACTGATAATGCAGTTACCTTCGGTATCAAAATGTAACATACCCGGCCCATGGCAGGTTTCACAACCCTGGCGACCAAAGGGTGAGCGTGGATCGGCTGTTTGTCCATGTGGGCTCGCCTGCATGGTTTCAATTTTGTCCTGATGACAATCAGCACAGAGTTCTGACCCTAAATAAGCGCCTTTCTCCATGCCTTCGCAGGGATTTTCCTGTTTGAAAGCATGCTTCGCTTTGCCAGCCTGGATGGTATCCTTAGGACTGATTTCGACAGGTGATTTTTTTTCGGTAGCTGTTTCGGTTTCTGCTGCGAACACTATTGCGTCAGGCAATAATAAAATGGAGGCTAATAAAACTAGCAATTTGTAACTAGATAAGTTCATCTCACCGCCACAAAAATAGTATATTTACTTGTTCAGTATATATGAATAAAAAGCGGTTTCTACGCTGTAGTATGGCTAAATAAGCTTTACTTGCTTTATCTCAAGAACCGCCAGTTTTAAATTTCAATATATGTGGTATAAACATCGACATTGTCGTTATGTCAGTCAATGAATTGGATTAAGGTAACGGGGTGTTTAATGGCACGAATTTTAGTGCGTTGAGTGTTTGTTACTTATCACACTGAAGTTCAGGCTATATCAGGGATATATAGTTATGAAAAAAATGAAAGCACTGGTAAAAAGCCGGGCGCAGAAAGGCCTGTGGATGGAAGACGTCGATATGCCGGAAGTAGGCAACAACGATGTCCTGATCAAGATCCATAAGACGGCTATCTGTGGAACGGATGTGCACATCTATAACTGGGATGAATGGGCACAGAAAACAATTCCGGTACCGATGACTATCGGTCATGAGTTCGCCGGTGAGATTGCAGAGATGGGATCTAATGTTACCGGTCTGGCAATCGGTGACATCGTTTCCGGTGAAGGTCATATCGTCTGTGAACGCTGTCGTAACTGCCTGGCCGGCAGGCGTCATCTGTGTCCTAACACTATCGGTGTGGGTGTGAACCGTACCGGTGCATTTGCCGAGTACTTAAGTATTCCGGCAAAAAATGTTTACAAGCCAAGCCGCGCCATGTCGACCGATCTTTTAGCCTGTTTTGATCCGTTTGGTAACGCGGTGCATACCGCGTTGTCATTTAACATGGTCGGTGAAGATGTATTGATCACCGGAGCCGGTCCGATCGGAATCATGGCGGCCATGGTGGCAGCACACTGTGGTGCACGCAATATCGTGATCACCGACCTCAATCAATACCGCCTCGACCTGGTGAAAAAAATCGTGCCCAAAGCCATACCATTGAATGTTAATGACGGGCCTATCAGTAGAGAGTTCATGAATGAGCTGGGTATTTTTGAAGGCTTTGATGTCGGTCTGGAGATGTCCGGTTCACCGCATGCCTTTAAATCCATGCTCAGCCTGATGATCAATGGCGGCAGTATAGCCATGCTTGCTATCATGCCGGATGGTACCGGCATCGACTGGAACCAGGTGGTCTTTAAAGGTCTGTTCATAAAAGGTATCTATGGCCGTGAAATTTTTGAAACCTGGTACAAGGGCACGATGATGGTACAGAGCGGTATCCCGCTGGAAAAGATTATCACCCACCATTTTCACTATACTGAATTCCAGCAGGGTTTCGATGTGATGTGTTCAGGACAGTCGGGCAAGGTTATTCTTAACTGGCTGGATGATTAACAGTGGCGATAGCGTACAACAATTTTTATAGAGCGAAACATGAGTTTTAAAAGTGCAAAAAAAAGCCTGGCGAAGGATCTGGCAGAAATAAAAGACGCCGGTCTATGGAAGACGGAACGTATTATCGCGTCGCAGCAGAACCATGACATTACCCTCGCAGATGGCAGCGAGGTAATAAACATGTGTGCCAATAATTACCTGGGATTGGCAAATAACCCGGAAGTTATTCAGGCGGCAAAAGACAGTTATGATCAATGGGGTTTTGGTCTCTCGTCAGTACGATTTATCTGTGGCACACAGACGATTCATAAAACCCTGGAAGATAAAGTAACGAACTTTCTTAGTATGGAAGATACCATTCTGTATGCCGCCTGTTTTGATGCCAATACCGGACTGTTTGAAACTATCTTAAGTAATGAAGATGCCGTTATCTCTGACGAGTTGAACCATGCCTCGATCATCGATGGCGTGCGTTTATGTAAAGCCGCACGTTACCGTTATAAGAATAATGATATGGCCGATCTCGAAGCCCGGCTGAAAGAAGCCAAAGCGGCAGGCGCTCGCCGCATATTAATCACCACCGATGGAGTGTTTTCCATGGACGGCAGCATCGCGCAGCTGGACAAGATCTGTGACCTGGCCGATGAGTATGATGCCATGGTGCACCATGATGACTGTCATGCAGTTGGCTTCATGGGCAAAACTGGACGCGGTATTCACGAATACTGTGGGGTGATGGAGCGGGTCGATATCATCACCGGCACTTTCGGTAAAGCACTGGGCGGCGCATCGGGCGGATATACTTCAGGTCGTCAGGAGATCATTGACATGCTGCGTCAGCGCTCTCGACCATACCTGTTTTCCAACACGGTGGCGCCGGCGATCTGCGCGGCCAGCATCAAAGTGCTGGATATGCTATCTAGTTCAACAGAGCTTCGTGATCATCTCGAAGACAATACGCGTTATTTCAGAAAGGGCATGCAGGCGGCAGGCTTCGCCATCAATGCAGGTGAGCATCCGATCGTGCCGGTGATGCTGGGTGATGCGGTACTGGCACAGAAGATGTCGCAGAAGTTACTTGAACGCGGTATCTATGCCATCGGTTTTTTCTTTCCGGTGGTGCCAAAAGGCAAGGCAAGAATCCGTACCCAGATTTCAGCGGCCCATACAAAACAGGATCTGGATAAAGCGATAGCCGCTTTTAAAGAGACATATGCTGAACTGACCGAGTAGTTCGCCATCATCAGGTAACTTTTTCCAGCAGCAAAAAAGCCCGGCTATACGCTGGTTTTTTTGCCTGGTAAAAATTACAACTCTTCTTCAATATTCCTGTTATTAATTATTTAATCAGCATGTCATTTGTGACAGTCATGATGTCATGCTGTCATGGTCAGATGACACGATCAGTCATGCCTATAATCTAATAATAATCTGCTTATATTCTTATCGTGCAGTGTAAACAGCGCCTTAGAGTCATTGTTGTTTTTGGCATGTTAAATGCAATTTAGGAAACATCGGTGTGCTTTGTGTCATCGAAATAATAATCAGCGTCAAGTTCATCAGAATAAAAATTCAGGGGGTGTTCTAGGCAATAAAAATGTTACAAAATCTGAGGAGGATGGGACATGTTTACAGGTCTACTGAAACGGTTCTTGAATAAAATTATTTCTATT
>JBFFVI010000082.1:0-7746 GCA_041570895.1 Gammaproteobacteria bacterium | reverse complement strand
TGGCGTGCTTCGTTCTAACTTCAAACTACTGCAACCTTTCGAACTGACAGACCATAATAACGCTGTTTTCAATGAGAAAAGATTTCTTGATAAGTGGAGCTTTGTGTTTTTTGGTTACACTTCCTGCCCTGATATCTGCCCTGCAACACTTTATGTATTGAAATCGGTGCACGGCCTGCTGGTCGATGAAAGCGGTGAGGTTCCAGATGACATGCAGGTGGTGCTTATCTCCGTCGATCCTGAGCGTGATACCACAGAAAAACTCGCAGATTATATTACCTATTTCAATAAAGATTTTATCGCTACGACTGCAGACAAAGTTAATATAGACAAGATAACACAACAGTTTGGCGCGGGTTATATCATGGATGAGGAAACCTCGGCCGGCGTTTACAACGTCTCGCATACCAGCGCCATATTTCTGGTAGACCCTTATGGCCGACTGGTGGCTTCTTTTTCACAGCCGCACCAACCGACTACCATTACTTCTCAATACAAAAAAATACGAAAATATTTTTCCTGGGACTAACTGGCTGAATTGTTACCGTCCTTTTCTCTTATCCGCTTTTTTCCACGCACCAAAAGCCCAGATAAAATACGCCGCGATCATCACGATATTGATGACACCGCCGACAATGTAAAAGTTGGTTGTGAGGTCTTTTTCCTCTGCCTGAGAGAGAGAAACCGGCTGCTCTGTATGAACGCTAACGCTACTGCTGGTGGAAGATGGCTCGACTGTATTCATAAGAACTGTTTGACCGCTCTGTATCGCGACCGTTTGATTAATATATCCTGCCGAACTTTATCCTGTGTTTAAGCATAAGACAATGATGTAGGTCACTATCTTTTGCGAATCAGCAGATGCATTGGATGTTGAATGCCTTTACAATATCCGCAATAGATATCGACCCACCATCTAAAAAAAACCTTTCAAATAGAATAATTTATAACAAACGCCTATGCTACCCAACCAATTCGCCATGCTAACGCAACAGTTCACACTACCTGCCGCCGACGAGGATGCACAGCGTATGACCGCTGGCTGGCTGTTTCTTGGCCTCGCGGCGTTGGTAATCGGCGGCCTGTTTACTATCCTGATCGTATTATCCCGCACCCCCTTCTTTCAGGAGATTATCCCCTGGGTTGATTTTTTTCGCACCGCCCTGGTAGTCCATGTCGACCTGACCGTACTGGTCTGGTTCCTGGCTTTCTCCGGCGTATTATGGAGTTATAACAGCGCCAGCCAATGCCTGCGTTGCGGATGGGCCGCCCTGCTGCTGGCCAGTGTTGGCACATTCATCATAACCATCTCGCCTTTTACCGGTGAAAGCCACCCGTTGATGAGTAACTATATACCGGTATTACAGAGCAATGTATTTTTTATCGGGCTAGGCCTATTCGGCCTCGGTTTCACCCTGCTGGTAATTCGCATGCTGATGACCACCCTGGCCACGCGCAGCAATAGCGGCGGCGATGTATTACGCTTTGGTATGTTCGTTGCCGTTGTGGCTTCATTTTTTGCCCTCGGTGCACTAATGATGTCTTACCTCGGCATCAACGAAGGGTTTACCGGTGAAGCTTATTACGACCGGCTGTTCTGGGGCAGCGGCCACATCCTGCAGTTCAGTCACACCCAGTTAATGCTGGTTGCCTGGTTATGGTTAGCCACTGTCAGTGGCGCTTATCTCCGATTAACTCCGCGTGTCGTGCTTATCTTATTTATCCTCGGCCTGTCACCGGTATTGATGGTACCCCTTATTTATTATTCGTTTGACGTCAGTTCCGGAGAGCACATGTTCTGGTTCATGCAGCTGATGAAATATGGCGGCGCACTTGCAGCCGTGCCCATCGGTCTGGCAACGACACTGGCGATTATCGAGCGCTGGAAACCCATCACCGGTTTTGAAATCGAACGCAGCGCACTGATCTTTTCCATCCTGCTGTTTGGCGTCGGCGGTTTTATCGGTTTCATGATCAGCGGCAGCGACGTCAGGGTTACCGCGCACTATCACGGTTCTATCGTCGGCGTAACTCTCGCCTTCATGGGCATGACCTATCACCTATTGCCGCAACTGGGCTTCAGAAAAGTCAGCGGCAAGGCGGCACGGTGGCAGCCAGGAATCTACGGCACAGGCCAGCTGATGCACATCATCGGACTGGCCTGGTCGGGCGGTTATGGCGTGCAACGAAAAACGGCGGGCGCAGAACAGGGTCTGGAAAAAATCGAACAGATTGCCGGTATGGGACTGATGGGACTGGGTGGACTGATATCGATAATCGGCGGTGTGATTTTTCTGGTGGTAGTTTATCAGGCGATTAAACCAGAAAAAATTTAGCTGTATGCAAGTACAGTTATTCTCTAATGCCAGTTAATTCAAATGTTTTTGCCGGGATTTGTTCAGGATAGACCATAAGCCCCAAACACCCCAAAGCGCAATCATAGGTAAAACAATCCAGTAAGGTGTTTCATCGATAAGATGCCATCCTGCTGCGTCCCGCGCAGCAACAACGGCTGCCAGGCAGACTACCGGCCAGTAGATTGTAATCCCGAGTGCCGCAGACAGTAGCACACTCCCCCACATCCTCCCCGCCCAATGACCGATAAGTCCCACTGCGAGCATAGGGATATAGGTTACGAGGTCAGCAAAAGCAAAACCATACCAGAAGGCAGTTCCTACCTCGGTAATCTGTTCAGCTGACTCCTGTGTCCCCATGACCACCCCTATATCGTAACTAAATGCGGGGATCGCCTGTGCGTAGACAAGATAGCAGAGTAAACTCCAACCGGGTATCTGCAATAACCAGAAACCATTGTCACGTTTCATTTTCGACCTGCTGATTATTTATTATCGATAAAGAATACTACGCATCGTGTGATATGTCAGCGACTACGTATGAACAACGACGAAGTTGAACAGTTAAGCAGACAGCGAGAAGTGAAGCTTCGGGTAAAAAATATGTGGTTTATTTGAAAAATGGTGGTCATGGGTGGACTTGAACCACCGACCCCGGCATTATGAAAATCACCCTGAGAATTACACTTCCATATAAATCAATTACTTACGGCGATTGCCTGCCCATAATTGACTGTAAATAGCAGTAAAATGATCTTAAATTGGTACAAAATTGGTACACTCGTTTTTTTCATCACTATTCGAATATCCAATACTTGGAACTATGTGAATGTCAGTTCACGACGGCGGGTTCAACTGATCGACGCAACACTTTATGCTCGATGAGCGGTCTCATTTGCCACAAAGATGACTTTGAGATTCCAGAATAACGCGCAAATTGGGGATTAACACAGTGGTTCCTTGAGTTGTTATAATAGCTACCTCAATTAACTTCACCTAGTAGAAAAATTGATCTTGATTTCTCGAAAAGTCATTGCTGGTGCTTTCGCTTTACTGCTTCTTATCGGTCAGTTTGCTTCGCTCGTACATTCAGTTGACCACCCCTTTCATCAAGCCGATGATTACTGCACATCATTTATACATTGTGAACAACATGATCTGATAGCTGGCCATGGTACGTTAAAATCAGAACTTTCAGTTTTAACATTTGAAAAATACGTTTTTAGTAAACAGCCGGTTAAAGTACATTTCTCTCTCACCTATTCTTCACGCGCACCTCCAATTATATCCTAGCTAATGTTTGCAGGTATTTATGCCGCTAGTTTTTATTAGCGCATACATTCTATGAAAATCAAATATGCAGGATGATCAATGAATATAACAATAATTCGCGCAGGATTGGTCTGCGTTCTGGTCTTTACTACTAGCGCGGTATTCGCGACTGATGAAGAAACCCTAACCCACCAACTAGAAGAATATGAGAAACGTTTAGATATGCTTGAGCGTCATGTTTCTGAGCAACAGCCAATAAGTCCTTACAAAACCGGGAATGAATTCAATCCGGCTATCAGTGTAATTATCGATGGAGTTTATGCTAGTTATGAAAATAACCCTGATAATTATGTTTTACCCGGTTACAGTTTAGGTGGTGAATCTGAATTGGCGAAAGAAGGATTTTCGCTGGGGCACTCCGAAATAATCATGAGCAGTAACATCGATGACAAGTTTTTTGGTCAGTTCAGCCTGGCGCTAGCTGAACATAATGATGAAGTTGAAGTTGAACTTGAAGAAGCATTTTTTGAAACGCTGGCGCTGGGACATGGAATGACTATTCGTGGCGGACGATTTTACTCAGGTATCGGTTATTTGAACCAGCAGCATGAACATACCTGGGATTTTCACGATGCACCACTCATCTATCGCGGCATCTTCGGAAATCAGTATTTTGATGATGGTGTCCGTGCTACATATGTTGCGCCCACTGATCTGTATGTTGAACTCGGTTTGGAGGCTTTTGCAGGTGGTAAATATCCAGCAGGTGGCGATCACAGCAACGTTGGCGTGTGGACAGGTTTTGTGAATTTTGGTGGTGATCTGGGTATTAGCCACAGCTGGCAAGCAGGACTAAGTTATTTGACAGCAGACGATATTGAACGTGAACACGGAAGCCATGTACATACTGGCGTAGCAGAAATCCCATTGTTTGAAGGCGACAGTACGATTGCGGGTGTGAACATGATCTACAAATGGGCACCAAGTGGGAATAGCATTGAGCAGAACTTTAAGCTGCAATTTGAATATTTCAGTCGTGATGAAAAAGGCAGTTTGATATTGCTCAACAGCAGTCCACTCGAAGTAAGTAGTTTAAACAGTGAACAGGATGGTTGGTATCTGCAGGGTATATGGCAGTTTGATCGCAACTGGCGCACAGGTATCCGCTATGACATGCTTGATAGTGATAACCTTGGCAGTGATGCTGCTGTGCTGGATGAGGCCGGGCTGGTGAAAAATGGCCACACGCCAACACGAAGCAGTATCATGGCTGAGTGGCTGCCCAGTAATTTCAGTCGTTTTCGTTTGCAATACAACCGTGATGATTCTTACCAGGACACGGACAATCAGATCTTTCTACAATACACATTCAGCATGGGGGCTCACGGTGCACATGCATACTAAAACAGCTGCTGCCTTTATTTTGCTGGTATGCCTGCCTGGTATTTCACAGGCGGCACTTAACGTATTTACCTGCGAGCCGGAGTGGGCTGCGCTGGTGAAGGAATTAGGTGATGACGAGATAAATATTTACAGTGCGACGACCTCAACACAGGACCCTCATCATATTCAGGCACGCCCCAGTCTGATTGCAAAAGCACGGCGTGCTGATTTGCTCATCTGTACCGGTGCTGAACTGGAAGCGGGCTGGCTACCATTATTGTTACGCAAGGCTGGTAATGCAGCAATTCAGCCGGGGCAGCCGGGATTTTTTATGACCGCAGACTATGTCGACATGCTCGAAGTGCCGACCACACTCGATCGTAGTCTGGGGGATATTCATGCTAGTGGAAATCCACATATTCACCTTGATCCTAATAATATTATTCGGGTCGCCAATGCCTTGACTCAGCGTCTGATTGAACTGAACGAAAGCGGTAGTAAACGTTACCAGAAAAACCAGGAGCAGTTTATAAAACGCTGGCAGCAAGCAATGGCTGGCTGGTCGGAGCGTGCCGCCTCATTACGTGGACAGGACATTGTTATGCATCACAATACCTGGCCCTATTTGAGCCACTGGCTGGGCATGAATGCAGTCGCAACACTGGAGCCGATACCCGGTGTGCCTCCGGCAAGCAGTCATCTTGCCCGCTTAGAAAAACGACTCAACCACGATGATGTAGCAATGATCATTCATGCTGACTACGTCAATGAACGTTCTGCGCAATGGCTGTCTTCAAAAACCGGTATTCCTATTGTAAGCCTGCCGGCATCGGTAAACTTTCAGCAAGGTGAAACGCTCATGCAGTTTTATGAAACCATCATCGATGCCTTGATGGCCTCAGGAGAATGATGATGGATGACTTTAACATTAGTATACTCGGGCCTGCCTTTGTTGCTGGACTAGTTGTGTTATCAACACATATTCCACTGGGTCGTGAAGTTATCCGTCGCGGCATTATCTTTATCGATCTGACAATTGCGCAAATTGCGGGCTTAGGTGTCATTATTGCCTACAGTTTTGGTTGGGACGAACACGGTCTTGAAGCACAGATGTTCGCCATAATCAGCGCTCTAACCGGTGCGTTGATACTCAGCCTACTGGAGAAAAAAGCAGGCAAACATCAGGAAGCACTCATTGGTATCGGTTTTATCCTAGCGGCAACCGCTGGCATATTAATGCTGGCAAATAATCCGCATGCCGGTGAACATCTCAGGGAATTATTAGTGGGACAGATTCTTTGGGTTGAGTGGCATCAATTATTCTATGCTGCTTTGATCTCATCGTTAGTGCTATTCGTTTGGAATGTATTTCGACAAAGCATCGGCTCCACCGGTTTTTACATGTTATTTGCCTGCGCAATAACTGTGACGGTGCAACTGGTCGGCGTTTATCTGGTGTTTGCCAGTTTAATCATACCTGCACTTGCCACTGCTGATATAAAGGAAAAACATGTGATGTTAGTAGCTGGAGTTATTGGGGTAACAGGTTATGGTCTGGGTTTGCTAATATCTGCTTTGTTAGATTTGCCCAGTGGTGCAGTCATTGTCTGGTGTATTGCAATGATGGCATTAATTATAAAGTTAATTGCTTCACAAATGATTACATTGGAATAAAGGGCAAGGTACAGGCGCCAAAAAAAGTAGGCTCCAATACCTGTGATCGAACAAGGGGGTGGTTTGGCTAATTAATTCTCGGTCAGTACATTGAGCCGTAAGTCGACTCCTGATTGATAGCAGTTACTGACTTTTTTATCTGAATGCCCGCTTCTTGATCTGGCCGTTAGCTAACATCTACTAAAAGAAGATCTGAAACAAGCCCCAATAAATTACTACGATTTATTTGTCACTTTTAATGCGCCAGAATATGGTACAAAACTGGTACAGTTTAAAATTGTTAAAAACTGAGAAATGGTGTAACTGGTTGATATAAATGGTGGTCATGGGTGGACTTGAACCACCGACCCCGGCATTATGAATGCCGTGCTCTAACCAGCTGAGCTACATGACCTTTATTTATCTAACAAGAGTTCGTCCGACTGGACTATTCTTTGGACTTCAACGAAGGGCGCAGATTTTCCCGTTTTATTGCCTTATTGTCAATATTTACAGGGGTATATTCGATACTTTGTCATTGCGCGACCTATATGGCTGCAAGCATCGCAATAACATTTAACCAGTATATTTATACATTGAAGCGGAAATGCATGACATCTCCGTCTTTAACGATATAGTCCTTACCCTCAATACGTAACTTGCCGGCCTCTTTGGCACCCTGCTCACCGTTGTAATCGACAAAATCCTGATAAGCAATGGTTTCTGCCCGGATGAAACCTTTTTCGAAATCAGTATGGATAACTGCCGCTGCTTTCGGCGCAGTAGCACCGATCGCTACCGTCCAGGCACGCACTTCTTTTACCCCGGCTGTGAAATATGTCTGTAGCCCTAATAAGCTATAACCGGCACGGATCACCCGGTTTAATCCAGGTTCGTCCAGGCCCAACTCATCGAGAAACTCTTTGGCTTCGTCTGCATCCAGCTCGATTAATTCTTCTTCGATCGATGCACATACCGCCACGACTTCCGCACCTTCACTTTCTGCGCGTTTTTTTACCGCGTCCAGATGCGGGTTATTTTCAAAACCGTCATCGCTGACATTGGCGATATACATTACCGGTTT
>JBFFVI010000081.1:0-7902 GCA_041570895.1 Gammaproteobacteria bacterium | reverse complement strand
TAATGATGGTGCATCATTGCTCAAGGCCTGCGGATTAACTTTCGACGATAACGACATCTCTGCAAATGGGTTGGCGATGACGGTAGGGGTGTCTAGCTGTGATTCAACCAGTTCATCAATGCCTGGAATAGACGCGCAGCCACCTGCAAGTACGATCAGGTCGACCGCATTGTGCTGACCCGAGGTATAAAAGAACTGTAGAAAACGACTTACCTGTTGCGCAATTGTCTCCTTAAAAGGTTCCAGCACTTCAGGAATATAATTATCGGGCAAACCGCCTTCTTTTTTAAGACGACCGGCTTCATCATAGGCTAGCCCATAACGGCGCATGATCTCTTCAGTTAGCTGTTTGCCGCCAAAACTCTGTTCACGTGTATAGATGAGTTGATTGTTTTCGACGACATTGAGGCTGGTCATGGTGGCGCCGATATCGACTACAGCGATAATCGTATCCTCGTTTTCGCTTTCTTCATCACGTTTCATCTGATGGGCGATCAACTTGGATGAATTTTCGATAGTGTAGGCTTCTACATCGACGATCTTCGGATGCAGGCCGCCCAGCGCTAATGCAGCGGAGCGTAATTCTATATTTTCACTGCGAGAGGCGGCAAGTAATACGTCGACGGTGTCCGGGTTGTTTTCTGATTCGCCAATGACTTCAAAATCGAGGTTAATCTCTTCTAGTGGATAGGGGATATATTGATCGGCTTCCATCTCTATCTGGGCTTCAAGGTCTGAATCACTCAAACCAGCAGGCATGTTTATTATTTTTGTAATAACGGCGGAACCGGCAACAGCTACGGCGGCGTCTTTGACTTTGGTGCCGGAGCGTTTAACGGCTTTCAGGATAGTTTCGCCAACAGCCTCAACGTCCTGAATGTTTTTTTCGACCACAGCGTTATCCGGTAGTGGTTCTACTGCAAGGCTTTGCACACGATATTTATCACCGTCCTGTGCTAACTCGAGCAGTTTTACCGATGTCGAGCTAATGTCCAAACCTAATATGTTTGGTTTTTTGCGCTTTAAAAACCCCACGCTGTTCCCCTTATTGGTATATTTTAAAGGTAGTTATAGAATATATTATAAATTTTGCATTAAATATTAGCTGTAAGTGTAGAAAAATACCAGGTGATATAAGAAGAGTGTCGATAATTTGTCACTAACCCTATATACTTTGCCGCTTTAATAGCCCTTCAATCGCAGGAATGGAACGGTGCGCTTTTTGAACATTTTAAAATTATTTATCATCATCATCTTTGTGATGGTTTCGATAATTGCTGCAACTGTTGCTGGCGGTTATTTCTACCTCAATCCAAAGTTACCCTCAATCGAGGGGCTTAGTAATGTACAACTTCAGGTTCCACTCCGTATATATAGCAGTGACGGAGCATTAATGGGTGAATTTGGCGAGAAAAGAAGAACACCAAAAATGCTCGAGGAAATCCCTGATTTTATGCAGCAGGCGTTTTTATCTGCAGAGGATGATCGTTTTTATGAGCATCCAGGTGTCGATTACCAGGGTATATTACGTGCGGTTATGAACCTGATTTTGACCGGTGAGCGTGGCCAGGGTGGTAGTACGATCACCATGCAGCTGGCGCGTAACTTCTATCTATCAAGTGAAAAAACCTATCTGCGTAAATTAAACGAGATACTTCTGGCGCTAAAAATTGAGAATGAGCTGGAAAAAGAGAAAATACTGGAGCTGTATCTAAATAAAATATACCTGGGCAATCGCTCGTACGGTGTTGCTGCCGCGGCGCAAACTTATTACGGTACTGAACTTGATCAGTTAACGCTTGCGCAGATAGCGATGATCGCAGGATTACCAAAAGCACCTTCCACCTATAATCCCATCGTTAATCCCGAACGCGCGATAATACGTCGAGATTATGTCCTTGCGCGTATGTTACAGCTGGGTTTCATAACCACGGCGCAGTTTGAAGAAAATAAAAAAGCACCGGTAACTGCAAAACGTCATAGCAGTGATATAGGTGTTTATGCACCATATGTTAATGAGATGGCGCGTGCTGAAATTGTTAAACAGTTCGGTGATGAGGCCTACGTGCGCGGATTGAATGTTTACACAACAATCAATAAACGCTTACAGCAAGCGGCAAATGACAGTATCTGGGATGGCCTGGTGGCTTATGACCGGCGTCACGGTTATCGTGGTGTGGTACGTCATGTCGATTTGACACCTGATAATGAGATTGGCTCAGGTCAGGACAAGGCTGATGAAGCGGCCGAAATTGACGGAGCCAGTAATGAAAGTGTGAGTGAAGGTATTTCTGCTGAGAGTAGTGAACCCGATCTGCTTTCAATACTAAAAGATGATGAAAATTACGGCCGATTTGTGCCGGCACTAATATTGTCAGTGAATGACGATATTTCTGTCGATACAGGTGTTGCTGGCGCAGGTGAAAAAACAGCAGCAGTGCCCGAGGTAATACCCGAAGATAATCGTTCAGCGATTGCGCTGTTGAAAGATGGTAATCAGGTACGTATTCCCTGGAGCGGTATTGAATGGGCGCGCGAATATATTAGTGTGAATCGTATCGGCGATAAGCTGCAAACCGTGTCTGAAGTAATCAAACCTGGTGATGTGGTCTGGCTGGCGCACGATTCAGTAACTGGCTGGAGCCTGGCGCAGATACCGGAAGTTCAGGGTGCGCTGGTGGCAGTAAATCCTAATACCGGCGCTATACAGGCGCTAAATGGCGGTTTTGATTTTGCGCACAGTAAATTTAACCGTGTAGTTCAGGCTAAAAGACAGGCCGGTTCAGGTTTTAAACCGATAGTCTATGCCGCCGCATTAGATGCAAAATATACACCGGCAAGTTTGATTAACGATGCGCCAGTGGTGTTTGAAGACTCGGCACTGGAAGGTGAGTGGCGTCCGGAAAATTATAGTGGTAAAACTTTTGGTCCGACAAGGCTGCGCGAGGCCCTGTATAAATCTCGAAACCTGGTTTCGATACGTATACTTAACTCTATCGGTCTTAAACATGCGACACAGTATGCAAAGAATTTTGGCTTGAATAGCAAGGAATTGCGTTATGACCTGTCGCTGGCGTTAGGTAGTGCTGAACTCAGTCCACTGGAAATGTCCCGTGTGTACTCTGTATTTGCTAATGGCGGATATCTGACTGAACCTTATCTGATTCAGCGGATTGAAGATGCCGATGGCAGTACTCTATATGAAGCAGACCCCGTTGTTGCCTGTACTTCTTGTGTTATAGCAGAACAGAAATGGTCATCCGATATCATCGAAGATGATTCACTGGCGAAACTGCCAAAACAGGCAGAGCGCACTCTGGAACCTCGTCTGGCTTTCCAGATGAACTCCATACTGCAGGATGTGGTATTACGCGGTACCGGACGTCGTGCTATGCAGTTGGGAAGAAAAGATCTCGCCGGTAAAACAGGGACTACTAATGATCAGCGTGATGCCTGGTTTAATGGTTACAATCCTGATCTGGTGACAACGACATGGATCGGCTTTGATCAGCTCAAACCATTAGGCAGCAAGGAGACGGGGTCGTCCGCAGCGCTGCCGGTGTGGATCGATTTTATGAAAGTGGCTTTGGCCGGAAAACCTGAAAAACAGCTAACGCGTCCTGACGGTCTGGTGACGATGAAGATCAATGCAGAAACGGGTGCTGCCGCCACGGATGCAGATACTAATACAGTGTTTGAAATATTCAGAAATGAAAGAGCGCCGGTGGTAGGGGCTGCTGCGCCGATGGAGTCGCCGGGTAATGGAGAAGCAGCTTCGGAGATTCCGGAACAGTTGTTTTAGGGAGAAGTATCTGCTTTTTTAGTTCTGTCTGCGCTAGTCGTCTTTAAGGAAGGTTTGACCAAGGTTGAAGTATAACGCTGTTTCGCCGCCATCGTTTGCACCCAGGGCTATATATAAAGGTCCAAGGAAGGTGTCAGCACCAATAAACAGACTGCCGGCAAGTGTCGTATTATCTGAATTAATATCGTCGCGCCGATTCCAGACATTACCTGCCTCAAGTGAAAAACCGGTATAGATCGGCAGGAAGGTAATGTTGCCAAGACGCCGGTAAAATGCAGCTTCGATGAGACCAAAATGCTGGCCAGCACGTTCTCTCTCCAGTGTACCTGAGAGCTCCAGCCATCCACCACGTCTGAATAGAGCATTATAAGGTGCATTTTCATCAATCGTTGTTTCCAGGATGGCGCGGCTAAATACCGTGTATCGCTGATAGGTTCCCGCACCGCTTAGCTGCAGCCGAACCTGTTCATAGTCTGTATCTGCGCCGAGATCCTTTTCACTGGAGCTATAAGACGCCCCGCCAAAAATACCAGTATTGGGAAAACTGAGATTGTCCAGGGAGTCATGAAATAATCTCGCGTATATATAAGCCTCCTCAAATTCATTTATCCCGAACAGAGGATCTACGCCACTGATCGTAGAGGTGCGGCCATCGGCACGTAGCAGGCCCAGACTTAGCTCGGTGGTCTGCTTGAATATCTTGCCTGCCGATAGATCGATGTATTTACGATGAAAACGTAGTATCGAATCAATATCATTGTTGACCACATTGGGAAACATCGTTGTTTTGAGTCCTGCACTGGCAGAAACAAAAATATCGAGTTCAACATTTAATGGCTGATAGATCTGAGCACTAAGTTCGGGTTCGCTGCCTAGCCCCATCGTTGCTCGTAACTCTCCAGCCAGGCTGTTTAAATTATTTTTGGTGTAAGCCACATCAAAGTTAGTGAGTGAGCCAATATTGGATTCTGATTTTATCGACAGTCCAAATTGCAGGTAACTATGCGCCCACTCTCGATCTCGCACATAGACAATTAATCCTGTTTTAGAGTCGCGTTGTTCAATGGAGTAGACAACGGCGCTGGAATGATCCAGACCATAAATGTACGATAGATCTTCTTCTAGCAGAGCGATATCCAGAGGTTCACCAATTTTCTGATGAATGCGTACCCGCATCACCTCGTCTTTCAGTCTGGTGTCATTTTTTATTTCGATAAAGTCGATGATGGGGTTCTTATTGGCGACTACCGGAAGTGATGCGGCATAATCAGAATAAGCTTCCTGAGATAGCGATAAATTTTTAATGGCGTCGAGTTGTTCTATTGTTGCAGTTTCTCCCGCTATAATTAATTCCGGGTATTTATCAAAATCCGAAGAAGAGATGTCCTTTGCGCCGGGGACAATTAATACATCTTTGTCCTTCAAGGTTTTAAGCTGGCTGTCGGCAATACGGCGAGTCAGGATGGTCGTTAACTGGCCAGTGACATCGATGCTCGATTTAATGTCTTCTTTGTCTGATAGAGGCGCACTAACATCAACCACGATGACGATGTCAGCCCCCATCTTCCGTGCAATATTAATCGGTATATTGTTAGCAATGCCGCCATCGACGAGTAATGTGTCATCTATCGTAATAGCAGGAAGCGCGCCGGGGATGGACATACTGGCGCGCATGGCGCGAGCGATATTTCCGCTGGCTATAACAAACGGTTCGCCATTTTCGATATTGGTAGCGACAGCGCGGAAAGGAATTCTTAAATCATCATAATGGTTTATATGAAAACCGGGATAGGCAAGTCGGTCGAGTGCCAGTTCGATCTGCTGGCCTTCGATCAGCCCCGGCGAGAGTTGTAAGCCATCGGAGGCGATGCCAATGCGGTGAATGTTAAAAAAATCGAAGTCGTCTTTTTTACGGCGAAAAGTTTTATATTCCCGGTAGGCAAAATCATTGAATACTTTGTCCCAGGCAATACCTTTGACGCCGTGTTCGATCTCTTCCGGAGTTAAACCGATCGCGTACAAACCGCCGATGATGGAGCCCATGCTGGTGCCGACGATGTAATCAATCGGTATATTGTTTTCTTCGAGTACTTTTAATACACCGATATGAGCAAATCCGCGGGCGCCTCCACCGCTTAATACCATGCCAATCTTAGGTCTTTCTGTCGTTGTTGGTGTTGTTGATAATGGGTCTTGTGCGCTGGCACCGAGAGCTACCTGGCAAAAGCACAATAGTAGAAGCAGAGGGGTTGCCTTGATTTGCAAGAAGCTATATTTGCCCAAAAGCATAGCGCAATTCCCGGGTGATAAACGTGATCAGAGTATAACTAAAATATCCTGGTAATGGGGGGTGCCCTGCAGGCAGGTGTGATTTTTAGTCGTGATATTGCGCACTGATGTCATGGACGGCATCAACCAGCGCAGCTACATTATCGGGTGTTATATTCGGTGTGATGCCGTGACCCAGGTTAAACACATGGCCGTTACCATGACCAAAGTCAGCCAGTATGCGGCTGACTTCCTGCCTGATGACATCGGGATTTGTCGCCATGATGGCGGGATCCATGTTGCCCTGTAGTGCAACCTTATCTCCGATCTGCTGGCGAGCAAGATGGATATCGACTGACCAGTCAAGGCCGACAGCGTCGCAGCCGGTGTTGGCCGTATCCTGTAACCACATGCCGCCGCCTTTTGTGAATAAGATGACAGGGATCTTATGGCCATCTTTTTCGCGGATCAGCTGATCGACGATCTGCTGCATATAAGCCAGTGAAAACGCTTTGTAGTGCGGGGTTGTTAAAGCGCCGCCCCAGCTGTCAAAAACCATCACCGCCTGGGCGCCGGCTTCGATCTGCGCGTTCAGGTATACAGCAACCGAATCTGCCAGTTTGCTCATTAACAGGTGGGCAGACGTCGGGTCTTCGAATAATAAAGCTTTTACTTTTGAGAAGGTTTTACTGCTGCCGCCTTCGACCATGTATGTTGCCAGGGTCCATGGGCTGCCTGCAAAGCCGATCAGTGGTACCTTGCCGTCCAGCTCTTGACGAATTAATGAAACTGCATCGGTGACATAACGTAATTTATCAGCAGGATCAGGTATCGCCAGATTGTTTACATCGCTGGCCGAGTCTATGGTCTTTTTAAATTTTGGGCCTTCACCTTCAGAAAAATATAATCCCAGGCCCATCGCATCCGGGATGGTGAGAATATCTGAAAATAATATAGCGGCGTCCAGATCAAAGCGACGTAATGGCTGCAAGGTGACTTCACAGGCAAGTTCAGGGGTGCTGCACAAGGTCATGAAGTCGCCAGCTTTGGCGCGTACTTCACGGTACTCCGGCAGATAGCGTCCCGCCTGACGCATGATCCAAACGGGAGTGCGGTCGACTGGTTGGCGAAGCAGGGCTTTAATGAATCTGTCGTTTTTGAGTTCGCTCATGTCAATGATTCAGTGCCGATGTGGGCAGTTATTGTCTTCGGGGTAACTAACAGGAGCTACCTGATTAGTGTTTAGCTGGTGCTTAACAGGGATTTTATACGACCGCTTATTTCGCCCATATCAGCGCGACCTATTATCTGCGGTTTAACCAGACCCATTACTTTACCCATGTCTTTAATTGAGCTAGCGCCGGTTGTCTCAATGGCCTGATTAACGATAGTATCGAGTTCTTCTTCGCTTAATGCCTGTGGTAAGAATTCCTGAATAATATCAATTTCGAAGCTTTCCTGTTTTACCAGGTCATCGCGTCCTGCAGTTTTGAACTGTGAGATAGATTCGCGACGTTGTTTGACCATTTTATCGAGTATGGCGATGATACGTGCATCATCGAGTTCAATGCGTTCATCAACTTCCACTTGCTTCATCGATGAGGTAATTAAACGGACGATCTTAAGGCGTTCTTTATCACCTGACTTCATCGCGCTGATTACTGCATCCTGAATCTGTTTTTTAAGGTCGCTCATTGCTGGTTTCTACTGATGGACTGTATTGACGGGCTAAGTCTCCGTTGACCCAGACCTAAATGATAGCGAAAATAAAATTAACGACGACGTTGATGCGGTTGGCGTGCGAATTTATTGCGTTCTTTTGACAGTTTTTT
>JBFFVI010000080.1:0-7908 GCA_041570895.1 Gammaproteobacteria bacterium | reverse complement strand
CCTCTGCAAAACGGTATCAACCACTTTATTATAATCTGCGCCAACAGCACTAAACATTGCCGGCACATCGATACCCAGCCCGTGCAGAGTATCATCAAGAAAATCCAGTCGCGATTCTATTGACTGTAGATAAGCAAAACTTTCAGCTTCGGGCAGTTTTGCAAGTTCATCATGTAAGCGGCCTAGACCAAAGGCAACATGGTCAATCTCATCCTCAAGCGGTGTTTGAAGTGAGTCGCGCGTACCCGGATCAGCCATCGGCACGACTTGCTCGACCGCTTCACTACCCAGGGCTTCGACACAAACATACATATCGGTTAAGAAGTCCATCCAGTTGAGCGAGCGAAAATGCGCAAGAAACATGTCCTGCTGCATTTCACTAAATACCGGCGTGGTATCACTGCCGAACTTTTCTATCCATTCTTGCTGGATACGTACATGACGGCTTTCATCACCGACCTGTTTCGCCATAAACAAACGGCTTTCATCATCCGGAGCATCTGCGATGCGCTCTGCTACCGCACGCATGATCAAATAGTCTACCTGGGTATACATCACCAACAACCGGCCCATGGCAACTTTATAGTCATTATCATCAATACCTTGTATTTTGCTCATTTCACTTTCTCCTCGATAATTATTATCAATTATGACGACAACCGTCAAAACGGTTGGTTCAGGATAACCCCAAAAACACAGAAAAACCTGGGTATATTTATTCAGCAGCATTTATTTTAAAATAAGCATCTTTATTTTTTGCTTTTGTACCGTTGTGCCCCATGAACAAACCTGAACTGCTCTCCCCCGCCGGATTAATCAAGAACATGCGTTTCGCCTTTGCCTATGGCGCAGATGCCGTATATGCAGGCCTGCCTCGATACAGCCTGAGGGTAAGAAATAATGATTTTCGTCTGCCTAACCTGGAGGCAGGGATCAACGAGGCACATGAGCTGGGAAAAAAGTTTTTTGTGGCGACCAATATCCTTCCACATACCGCTAAGATCAAAACCTTCATGGATGATATGGAACCGATCATTGCACTTAATCCAGACGCTCTGATCATGGCCGATCCCGGCCTCATCATGATGATCAAGGAAAAATGGCCGGATATGCCCATTCACCTGTCCGTACAGGCCAACACCTTGAATTCACCTGCGGTCAAATTCTGGCAGTCCGCAGGCGTCGAACGCATCATTCTGTCACGCGAATTATCTCTCGATGAAATTGCCGAAATCCGTGATGACTGCCCTGATGTCGAGCTTGAAGTCTTTATCCATGGCTCATTATGCATCGCCTATTCCGGGCGCTGCCTGTTATCCGGCTACTTCAATCACCGTGATCCCAACCAGGGAACCTGTACCAATTCCTGTCGCTGGAACTACAAGGTTAAAAATAATGACAGTGATCAGGGCATCGAAAATACCGGTGTATGGAAACCTGATACCGGTTCCATCACATCACAGCAATTTTTGCTGGAAGAAGAAGGCCGTCAGGGCGAGTACATGCCCATCGAAGAGGATGAACACGGTACTTATATCATGAACTCCAGAGACCTGCGGGCCGTCGAGCACGTACACCGCCTGGTCGATATCGGCGTTGACTGTCTGAAGATCGAAGGCCGCACCAAATCCTACTACTACACCGCCAGAGCCACGCAGATATATCGCCGGGCAATCGATGATGCCGTCGCTGGTAAAAAATTTGACCCGCATCTCATGACCGAGCTGGAAAACCTTGCGCATCGCGGCTATACCGATGGTTTTTTCGAACGCCATGCACCACAGGAGACTCAGCGTTACCGCGACAGCAGCTCGCGCAGTCAGAGACAGCTATTTTCAGGTGAGGTTATCGACTTCGACAAACAGAATAAACGCATCCTGGTCGACATAAAAAACAAGATAACTGTCGGTGACGAAATGGAGTTATTAACCGCCACCGGTAATCATCAGTTTATACTGAAGAACATGACAGACCAGCGAGGAAATAACGTCGAATGCGCTCCCGGCAGCGGTCATCAGGTATGGGTCGAGATAGATAACAAAATCGATGAAGTCAACTTGGGACTGTTATGCAGAAACCTGAGTGAAGAATCTTCTAGAATCAATATAGATTAACGTTTTTCAGCCCAAAATAGAATATTCGGATTCAAACAGTCTAAACTTTAAGCCTCGTGAAAATTAAAAAGGTGACTCAGCGTTATTAAGATTCACCGCGCTACAAAAAGGTTTTTAGATATGCAATACGATGAAGAAGTAATTATTGCCAATGCCGTGCTCGGTGATCATACGGATAACTACGAGGAGTTTGATCAGGATATCGATCCCGAAAAACTCGGGGAAAAGCTTATACAGACGAATACCCTCAAAGGAACTTATAGAGAATACCAGTTATACGCACCCAGACATTTACTGCTCAGTTTTGTTGAAAAGAAAAAAGCAAAAACAAAAGAAAAAAACTTTCGCATTGATCTCGCCTGGTTATCGTCCGAACCTGATCACAACAAAATCGTTGTATGGAAATGGTTATACGCTGCTTTAGCTGCGGGTGCTTGTGCCGGATTATTTCTCTTCCTTGCCATCGCAGAAATGCTCAAACTCGAATACTGTCTCGTTGCTGGCGTCATCACATTGACAGCAGCTTTAATCTGCTCATTGATTTTTGTCTACCTGATGCGCGATGAATATATCTTCAAAAGCTACTTTGGCGGCGCCAGGCTCTTTTTGATCGAAAACAAGAAACCTGACCAGCAAAAATTCGATAATTACTTCATAAGCTTACAGCAAATAATTGACCGGACACAGGCAAACATACCTGTTACAGAGAGACTGGTTGGCGAGCTGAAGATGTGTCGCCGTCTGAGAGATGAAGGCATAATCGACGATGAAACTTATACCTCAGCAAGAACAGCAATCTTCAAGCACGACCAGTATAAAACCTAGATATTCAAATTATCAAAAAAGTTAGTTAAAAATCGATTGGCAGATAAAAAAATATAAAGCGGCCCTGTTCAATATCAATCTTCAGCGTCGCACCATGATATAGCGCGTAATCAATATAACCCGGTATCGCACTATTAACATGGCATTCGCTGGCATGTTGTGGAGATTCAAAATCACGGTCCCGGTCATACCAGGCCAGCAACATATGCTCACCGATCAACTTCTCAGCTTGCTCGTTGGCAAGCGCCATCGCCTGCAGGTAATCATCCAGAACTGGATCGGGAGATAATTCAACGATGGTGACGCCGCTATAATCCGGTGCCTGCGGCAAGTTACATTTAGACTCTATAGTCATAGATAGTCCTGGTTAACTGATTCTCAATGTGATTACATCTGCTCCAATTTTAATCCATAACTTACTACGAATATACGCACTACTGGTTTTCGCTTTTGCCTGTCGCAGGAAACCAGAAAGGTTTGCTCATGACGCAAAATATCCAGGAAGAAGCAGCATACAGCAAGCCTCCCATAGCGACATAATTAAACGCCGTTTCCGCGGCTTCACGATCAGCAAGGTTACTGTACTCTCCGGTAATACTTAAACCAACGGCGACGGCAAATATCAACAAACCTGCTAAAACATTAAATCTTAATATGCGACGGCGTAACATCGCGTTATCCAAAGGAAGCAACTTCATCCCAAACTCCAGAACATGTTAAATAAGTGCGGCCTAATATACCGAAATACCAGGAATCCAGCTTGATTTGCATCAAGAGTACGTAACAACTGCCACCCATTACCTGATCACATTGATTGAAAAGCATCTCATGTTCATTCTGAATCTATTGATTTAGATGTTTAATTAGCCAATAACCATAGATTTTTAGAAAATGACCTCTATTCTTTTCATATTCAGATACTTATCCTGAAGCAGGAAACATGCTGAAAGCCGTTCAACGTCAATAAAACAAATGAGGTAAATATTATGCAACTGGTAAATCGTACTTTTCAAATATTAGCAATTATGCTTTTTGCTGCGCCCTTCAATGCTTACGCCAGCTCATGGAGCTGCAGTCACGGCAACGACGTACGTGAAGTCCATGTCGAACGTCCAACCTCCTCTCCTGTACCGTGTAATGTTGTTTACAAGAAACAAACGGAAGGCGTTGAAGATCAGATACTCTGGAACGCAACCAGTGACGACAGTTACTGTGATGAAAAAGCACAGGGTTTTGTTGCCAAGCTTGAGTCCTGGGGCTGGGTCTGTACAGAGACAATCAGTGATGATACTGGCACGAACATGGAAACTGCAGAAACAGTTGAAGCAGTTGAAACAGTAGAAACAGTAGAAACAGTAACAACTGGTAATGCTGCTGAAGAAGCTGGAATCGTCAAGGAAGCAGACAGTACTAACAGTGAAGATACGGCAACAGACACCACACCCTAAATAAGTGACTGTATATCAGCAGAGGTAGATCCGGTTTTAACAATAAGGGCCTGCCCCTGCTGTTCTGGGCTGTTAGCTGATTAAAATAACTTTTCCCGTTGGATTGTTTGGCTATAAGATTAAACTAATAACATTGATCCAAATCACACAATACTCAATCGCCCTGACGTAAAACCACAATAAGAAAAAACAAAACTACAGCTATTAACCATTGTGCGGTAATCTTCACTTACTAAATAACTTTGACAGTAAAACTGCACTGCTCAATGTAACCAACGACCCGGAGTCCCTGTGTTAAATCATCGCATCATAATCCTGACAGCTCTATTCATTAGCCTTAATCTTCTTCTCGGTTGTGAAAAAGATGTGCAGCAACCACCGACACCTAAAGTAGCAACTCAGTCAGAAGATAAATCCACTAACCTCGCTAGCGGAACGGTTATCGAAAGCATCGATGTCGCTGGTTATACTTATGTCCAGGTCGAGAGTAATGCTGAAAACATCTGGCTGGCCGGCCCGAAAACAACAATCACTCAAGGTGGCTCTATCGATGTAAATACCCGAGCACCGATAAGAAATTTTCACAGCAAGGCCTTAGATCGTGACTTTCCTGTTATCTACTTTGTCGACAGTTACTCTGGTAGCGCAGTACAAAGCGCTCCGGCTCAGACTTCAGCATCTGCATCAGCAGCAACAGCAACAATGGATATGCCAACAGGCAATCAACCCGTTACTAACATCAAAAGCATGGTCGCTAAAAACCTGGATTTAAAGACGCCTGTTAAACGTGCCGAAGACGGCCAAACCATCGCCGAAATCTACGCCAACAAACATGAGCTTTCTGGCAAGCTGGTTAAAGTACGTGGCAAGGTAAGCAAATTTACTGCTAACGTCATGAACAAGAACTGGATACACATAATAGATGGCAGCGGTGAAAATGACCTGACTGTCATTACCGATCAGCTAGTTAAACCTGAACAGATGATCGTTATCGAAGGCACCGTGTTACTCGACAAAGACTTCGGTTATGGTTATTTTTATGAGCTGCTGATAGACAATGCCAAAGTAGCTATAGAATAATATTACCAGCTGCAACACAACATCAGTAAGTTAGGAGAATTATAATGAGCAATAATTTAATGATACTACCGGCAGGTAAACCTGAAAATATTCGATTGATACAGATACCCGATGATTTTGAGGAACATGAAGCCTACCGTTACGTTACCGGCTTGATCGCAAAAGCAGAAGAAGATTCAGACTACACCTGGGATGATATTTTAGAACTACTCGAGGACAGAGGTTTCGAAGCAATTGATTTCGTACTCGGTCCTTCTGTAGATTAAGACTACGGGCAAACCTCTAAAAACTGCCTCATAAGGTGACCAACAGATCTTTTTCGAAGATGAGGCTCATCTAATCACTTTTTTTCAGGACGATATTTCTGATTGTCACGCCAAATTCAGCGTGCGTATTATCACCATCGGCCATCAGCCATAAAGCCACAACCTTCAGCGGTTGCTCGGACTGAAAAGTGGATTGCCGCCATCCTGAACCTATGTCCCTGCTCGCTACAGAAACCATGGTGATCCTTTTGTTGTATGGACTTAGCCAGCGTTCACCCGCCGGATGCCTTGCACCGGCGACCAGGTAGATCATCTCTTCTGATGGATACTTCAACAGCTCTCTAACCCGCTTCAACCAGGCAGGCACGAAAGGGTTAATTGAGTCATTATCAGATTTCAACAGCAAGCCCAGCTTGAACACCGCATCGTCTCCCGATCGTTCGAGTTCATGCTGTAAATCCTTACTCAGTGGCCCACTTTCACTGCGCCACTCGAATGTCACCTGATCAATCTGTTTTACCGTTTCAAATGGCAACATTAAAATTGAAGCGCTGTTATCTACATCAATCTGTAACTGCTGATCCTGGTAAGAGACGCGGTTGGCTGTTATTTTTTTAAACTGGATATGTTCGAGTTTATCAGCCTGTAATGAAATAACCTCTGCCGACGAAGCAGCGAATAAAGTCTCTGTATATAGTAATAGCATCACTGTAAATGCTACAGAGATATAACAGTGATTGCTTTTTATGATCATCATCGAACGTCATCAGTGAATAATGAAAGCTTAGGCAGAGCAGCCAGACTTAAGTTCAGTATGTTACAGATGCTAACTACGGTTAAAGACTAATGTCTTAGTCATCCTTACATGCAAATCACACAATATTGATAGAAATTAAAAAGCCCGCTAATCCGGGCTTTAAGATTGCAAAATACATCCCTGTATTCAGTCGGAATCAGTCATACCTGTATATGGGAATGACCGCTACGCCTTAGAATAAATCTCTGATCCAGCTTTCTTAAATTCTTCCGACTTAGCCTTCATACCCTCGTCGAGAGCAACCTCGATTTTATCGAAGCCATTCTCAGCAGCATAATCCCTAACGTCCTGCGAAATCTTCATCGAACAGAACTTCGGCCCGCACATCGAACAGAAGTGTGCCACTTTATGCGCATCTTTCGGCATGGTCTCATCGTGGTATTCACGTGCACGTTCCGGGTCAAGCGCCAGTTTGAACTGATCCTGCCATCTGAATTCAAAGCGCGCCTTCGACATGGCATTGTCACGTATCTGCGCACCGGGGTGGCCTTTTGCCAGGTCAGCCGCGTGGGCTGCAATCTTATAAGTGATGATGCCGACGCGTACGTCTTCTTTATTTGGCAAGCCCAGGTGTTCTTTTGGGGTGACGTAACACAGCATGGCACAGCCATACCAGCCGATCTGTGCTGCACCGATGCCAGAGGTAATGTGATCGTAACCCGGCGCGATATCGGTGGTTAGTGGACCGAGGGTATAAAACGGTGCTTCATGACAGTCTTCAAGTTCCTTGTCCATGTTTTCCTTGATCATCTGCATGGGCACATGACCGGGACCTTCGATCATTACCTGCACGTCATGCTGCCAGGCAATTTTGGTTAACTCACCCAGTGTTTCTAATTCACCGAACTGGGCTTCATCGTTGGCGTCTGCAATGGAACCGGGGCGCAGGCCATCACCTAATGAGAATGACACGTCATAGGCTTTCATGATCTCGCAGATCTCTTCGAAGTGGGTATAGAGGAAACTTTCCTCATGATGAGCCAGGCACCATTTCGCCATGATCGAACCGCCGCGTGAGACGATGCCGGTAACGCGTTTTGCCGTCATCGGTACATATTTAAGACGCACACCGGCATGGATAGTGAAATAATCCACGCCCTGTTCGGCCTGTTCGATTAATGTATCTTTAAAGATTTCCCAGGTCAGGTCTTCGGCCACACCGCCAACTTTTTCCAGCGCCTGGTAGATCGGCAGGGTATCGATAGGTACCGGTGAATTACGCAGGCTCCATTCTCGGGTTTCGTGTATGTTCTTTCCGGTAGACAGATCCATGATGGTATCGGAACCCCAGCGGATGCCCCAGACCATTTTTTCGACTTCTTCAGTGATCGAGGAAGTGACGGCCGAGTTACCCAGGT
>JBFFVI010000079.1:0-7926 GCA_041570895.1 Gammaproteobacteria bacterium | reverse complement strand
TGACGCATCGACTGTAGGCTTAGCAACAAACCAGGGTGCGGCTACAATCACTAATACAGGAACACCATTTGACGGAGCTACCCTTAACTTTCCAGTAGCTATCCAGACTTCGATCACTGCAGGCCTGCGTTATGAAGTGAATGACAGTGCGGCATTGAAATTTGAATATATGGTAGTTGATGTTGAGACAGATCCTCAAACACTGGCTGATGCTAATCAACCAGGTTCAGGAACCCCACTTGGTGGTTTCAACTATGGCCTGTTTGATACTAATTTCGATCAGGCTGGACCACAGAAAAACGTCGGTATCGTAAGTGTTGCGCTTGATGTTATCTTCTAGTCCGACAATTTAGTATCTTTGAACTGTTGTACAAAGTATGTGTCAGATGTAAGGGTCGTTATAGTCGGAAAATGACATTATGATGAATAAGGTTAATAGTAATAGACATTCGATAGCTGCATCTTGTTTTGATGGCCTGGCCATCAAAACAAGGTTTCTCATATTAACGCTGATGACAGTCATACTGTTATTGCCGTCGATAACTCAGGCTGATGGTCTGTTTGACTTCCAGATGAAGCTGGCGCAGAAAGGTAACGCTGAAGCGCAGTTCAAAGTCGGTGAGATGTATGAAACCGGTTTTGGTGTCAAGAAGGACATGAACGAGGCCAGGAACTGGATCAATAAATCTGCTGCCCAGGGAAATGAAAATGCCGGTTTTAAACTACTCTACTGGGATGTAGAGAAAAACGGTTTGAAAGGCGGTAACAAAGAAAAAGTAGCTGCACTACAGGCAAAAGCGAAAGAGGGTAATCCACAGGCACAGTATTATGTCGGTAAGATGCATGCTCATGGTGTAGGCCTTAATAAAGACTCAGAGGAAGCGCTTAAATGGTTGAATAAAGCAGCGTTCGTCGGCGTACTTGAAGCAGAACGTGAAGCGGTTACGGTAAGAGAAGCAAAAGAAAGAGAAGATATCGCGGCTAAAAAACGTGCGGAAGAAAAGAAACGTGCTGACCTAAAAGCGAAACAGGAAAGAGAAAAGCAGGCCAAGCTGGAACAGCAGCGTAAATTAGAAGCCAATAAACAGGCAGAACAAAAAGCCCGCGCTGAAAAAGCAGCGCAGCAGAACAAAGCAGCAGAGCAACAGCGTCTAAAAGCACAAAAAGAAGCTGAAGCTAAAGCGAAATCGGCAGCGCAGCAAGAAGCAGCCAGACAACGTGAAGCTGAAAAGCAGGCATTATTGAAAAAACGTGCTGAAGAAGAGCAAAGTAGAAAAGCGAAGTTTGAATCTGACCCATGTAGCGGTAAATCAGCCAGGTTCCTGTCTACTTGTAAGTAAAACTTTACAGATGATTTTAAAAAGCAGAATGATCACTCATTCTGCTTTTTTTATGCACTTTTGGTTTGTCTCTATGATGACTATTATAAGGTATGATTCGATCGATGATTAAGTGATGGATGCCGAACAGTAATCAGAATAAATATTATTAAATATGAGTATAATTAGGTCTTTATACCCGTTATGCTAGTTTTCAATGCCGTCAAATAAACAAAAGTCCTCAGCAGCCGTTAAAAGCAAGTCTAGATCGACGAAGAAAGTAACTACAGATAAAAAGCCGGTACGCAGTAGGCGTAAAACAAAACGATCTACTACACGAAGCAAAACATGGTCTAAACGTGCTGTTGTCTTTGTGCTCATCCCTGGTTCACTGCTGGCGTTTTTATTCTACCTTGTGTTTCTCGATCAGCGTATTACTCAGCGTTTCGAAGGCCGTATATGGCAGTTACCCGCACATGTGTATGCGCGTCCACTCGAGCTTTATATCGGTAAATCTATATCCACTGAACAGTTAAGCTTTGAACTGAATTACCTGAACTATCAAAAAGTTGAACAATTACCGCAAAAGTCTGCTGAATATCGACATTGGCAGAATATCTTTGAGATAAAAACACGCGATTTTATCTTTTGGGACGGGAAAGAGCCGGCGCATACCATCCGTGTAAAAATTGAAAACAATAAAGTCGTAGAGCTGATCAATATCTATTCGAACAGTAATGCTGATCTGGTACGTTTTGATGCCGGTTATCTTACCGGGATATTTCCATCTCATTCTCAGGACAGGGTATTACTCAAACTTGATGAGGTCCCTGATATCTTTATCAAGATGTTGTTGTTGATCGAAGACCGGCGTTATTTTTCTCACTTGGGGATCGACCCCCGCTCGATCGCCAGGGCTCTGGTTATCAATCTATCTTCTGGCCAGACCATGCAGGGTGGTAGTACGCTTACCCAGCAGCTGGTGAAGAATCTATTTCTCACTCAGGAGAAAAAGATAAGCCGAAAGATCAACGAAGCGTTTATGTCATTATTGCTCGAGTATCACTATGACAAGAAGCTGATCCTGGAAACATATCTTAATGAGATCTATCTAGGGCAGGACGGTCGTCGTGCTATCCATGGTTTTGGACTGGCCAGCGAGTTCTATTTCGGTAAAGCATTGAAACACCTGTCTATCGATGAGATGGCATTACTGGTAGGCATGATAAAAGGTGCCTCCTACTACAACCCTAAAAGAAATCCAGAACATGCACTAGAACGACGTAATGTTGTTCTCTCCAGTATGGCTGGTGCCGAATTGATCACCGAACGCCAGTTAGCGCTGCTATCAGCCAGGCCAGTTGCCACCGTGAAACATGCGAGTTTAGGTTTGTATCCGGCTTTTGTTGATGTGGTAAAGCTTCAGTTACAGCAGGATTACCATGCAGAAGACTTAAGGTCTGAAGGTTTACGTGTGTTTACTACTCTTGATCCTTATATCCAGTATAAATCTGAACAGGCGATTAAAAATACCCTGCCAGTATTATCGAAAGATGAAAGCCTACAATCTGCGGCCGTTGTTGTGTCGCCACTCAACGGTGACATCCTGGCAGTAGTGGGTGATCGAAATCCGTCCTATAAGGGTTTTAATCGTGCCTTAAATGCAGAGAGGCAGATAGGTTCATTGATCAAACCGGTTCTCTACTTAACCGCACTGCAAGATGAATCAAAATATACGTTGGCAACCATACTCGATGATTCTGAGTTGATCTATCAAGATTCTAATCAACTTGACTGGAAACCAGAAAACTATGACAAAGAATACCATGGGGAAGTCACCTTATATGAATCATTGCTCAAGTCATATAATGTACCTGCAGTAAGAACCGGGCTGGATGTAGGTTTGGATAAGGTCGCTGATACACTTTATGCTCTAGGCGGAAAACAGATATCGGCTTATCCATCATTGGCACTCGGCGCGGTCAATATGTCACCGATGGAAGTGGCTTCGATCTATCAGAGTTTTTCAGCCAATGGCTTTCATAGCCCATTGCGTAGTGTTACAGCGGTGCTTGATAAAGAGCGTAAACCACTTGAACGGTATTCGCTAGAGGTCGGTATAAACGTCAAGCCCGAGGCCGTGGCTCTGATTAATTCGGCACTCATCGATGTCACTAAATATGGTACGGCAAAAAATCTCTCCAAAAATCTGGATCTACAGGTTGCGGGTAAAACCGGAACATCCGATGATCTGAGGGATAGCTGGTTTGCAGGTTTCTCCGGCGATATAGTCGCCGTGGTATGGACCGGCTATGATGATAATCTGCCAACAACGCTGACGGGATCTTCAGGTGCCATGAAAATCTGGCTAAATTTGGTAAAAGAGGTAGCTTATAAACCCTATCAGTTGCCGCAGATGACAGATCTGGAAAGCCACTGGATTGATGGAAATAATGGGCTGTTAGCGGAGAAAGACTGTGAAAATGCGGTAGAATTGACCTTTATCAAAGGCACGCAACCGAACCAGGAGAGTGACTGTGAAGCGGCAGCTAGCTCTAACTGGTTCTTTAATTTATTCAATTAATAAGGTTTTCATGTTTCAGCGTTTACGCAATTTAAGTTATCTGTTTATATCAATATTGTTGCTATCCTGTGCTTCCACAGAAAAGCCTGAGAGTTATGATGATATTGTAGGTGGCTCTGCCAGTTATAAATACGAGGCATGGCGGTTAAATGATGCTGTGGAGTCTGAAGCCATCAAGGTTCTGTTGACTGAAATCGACGCACTGATCGAAGATAACAGTTTTAATGCAGCCACGGATAAGTTAGAACGTGTGCTTCGTATCAAAGCCGATTATGCACCTGCCTGGAGCCGACTCTCATGGATTGCACTACAGACTGATTACCTCGAAAGATCAATAGATATGGCCAAACGTAGTAACAGTTTTGCATACGGCGATACCAGACTGCAGCTATTAAACTGGTCGTTCATAAGTACGGCGAGTAAAGCACTAAATGATGAAGATAACTATCTTCGCGCTCAGCAGAAAATCGACTCCTTATCTTCATTCTAGTGGTCACAAATTAATAAATAGTATGAAACGTTCTTCCGACTATCTGGGACAGCAGGGCCCTTTTTTTCAGCAGGTTGATGGTTATCAGGTTCGCGATAACCAACTGGCTCTGTGTGATGCCATCGACGATGCTATCGAATCTGGCAAAGTCCTTGCGGCAGAAGCGGGTACCGGCATTGGTAAAACATTTGCATACCTGGTACCGGCATTACTGTCGGGTAAAAAGGTCATCATATCAACCGGTACGCGACATCTGCAGGATCAGTTATTTCATACCGATCTACCACGCGTGAGCAAAGCCCTATCGCTGCAATCGACTTCTGCCCTATTAAAAGGGCGCAGTAATTACCTTTGTTTGCACCGCCTTAAACTGGCGCCGGACCTGGGTTTTATTAACCGTGAAACCCGCAGTATTCTCAGTGAAGTTGAAGAATGGTCCAAATTGACACAATCCGGTGATGTTTCTGAGTTAACCAGTATTGCGGAAGATTCTTATGTCTGGCCCATGGTGACTTCAACTGCTGATAACTGTCTGGGTGGTGAGTGTGATGCATGGGAAAAATGTTTTATCGTGAACGCACGAAAAGAAGCCCAGGCGGCCGACATCGTCGTCATCAACCATCATTTATTGCTGGCGGACATGACCTTGAAAAATGAAGGTTTTGCCGAACTATTACCTGACGCAGATGCCTTTGTCATCGATGAAGCGCATCAGCTCTATGATGTCGCGGCGCGCTTTTTTGGTGATACCGTGAGCAGTCGTCAGCTTATCTCGCTAGCGCGTGACACCATAGCTGAGCAGGTTAATGATGCCTCAGATATGATCGAATTGCGTGATTATGCCGAGGCTTTAGAAAAAGCCGCGGGTGATTTCAGGCTGGCGCTCGGTGAAGCAGGCTTACGTGAAGCCTGGTTGAAAATACAGAATAAAGCTTCAGTGAAACAATCCCTGGCGCATCTTATCAGCGCAACAGATGACCTTGTTCTGTTATTGAAAACTGCAGCTGAACGTAGCCGGGGATTAGAACAGTGTTTAGAACGTGCGCAGATTATCTTATTTCGCCTGCAATGTTTTCAAAATAATAATGCGCTGCTCGAAGGCCGTGCCGATGAGCAGGAAGAGGCATCTGACAATTCGGTGTTGTGGTATGAAACTTATACCAGGAGTTTCATGTTGCATGTCACGCCGATCGATGTGGCATCGATCTTTCAAAAGCATACCGACAATTTTTCTGACAGCTGGTTATTTACCTCTGCGACATTGCAGGTGAACAAACAATTTAATCACTTCGCTAATAATATAGGACTGGTCGATTATCAGAGCGGTGTCTGGGAGAGCCCTTTCGATTATGAAAAACAGAGCCTGTTATATCTGCCGGATAATTTGCCGCAACCTTCAGACTTTTCTTATACCACTGAATTAATGAAGGCGGCCGTGCCAGTATTACTGGCCAGCCAGGGAAGAGCCTTTGTCCTGTTTACCAGTTATTCAGCCATGTACAAAGCACGTGATTACCTGAAACAGGTGCTGCCTTATGAACTGCTGGTGCAGGGTGACCTGCCGAAACACCAGTTACTGGAAAAGTTCCGCCAGACAGACAATGCCGTCCTGCTGGGTACATCCAGTTTTTGGGAAGGCGTCGACGTACGGGGTAAAAGTTTATCCTGTGTGATTATCGATAAATTGCCTTTTGCTTCACCGGGCGACCCCGTCATGCAGGCGCGCATTGATACCATCAAACGAAATGGTGGCCAGGCATTTATGGAATTTCAGGTGCCGCAGGCGGTAATCGCATTAAAGCAGGGTGTCGGCCGTCTGATACGTGACGTCAATGATTCCGGTGTGGTGATGATCGGTGATCCGCGCCTGCGACAAAAATCTTATGGCCGGATATTTTTAAACAGCTTGCCCTCCATGCCGGTCACGTCTGATGTCAGAGATGTAGAAAGCTTTTTTGAGAAACTGTCAGACGCCGACATCGCGGATGAAAACATCGCACAAGCCGTATGAAGATCCTTGCCATCGACACCGCCACCGAGGCCTGTTCTGCTGCCCTGTATATCGATGGTGAAGTAAACGCACATTATCAGCTGGCACCGCGTGAACATAGCCGTCTGATACTGAAGATGATCGATGATCTGTTGGTAACAGCAAACCTGCCGGTCGATGACCTGGATGCCATCGCTTTCGGCCAGGGACCGGGCTCATTCATGGGGCTGAGGATAGCGGCTGGCGTGGTACAGGGTATCGCCTTTGCACATGATATCCCGGTCATCCCGGTATCCACGCTAAAGACCATCGCTCAGCGTGCCTATGAGCAGACACAGGTGCCACGCATTCTGGTAGCGATCGATGCACGTATGGATGAGGTTTACTGGGCAGCTTATTATCAGCATGAACAACAGTGGCAATTAGACGCTGAAGAATGTGTGATTTCTCCAGATAAGATTCAGCTACCTGAAATATTGTCAGCGTCTGACCAGTCATGGGTGGGCGCGGGCAGCGGTTGGCAAAGTTACGCCGACAGACTGTTAGCCGGTGGCGACTTTATCCTGCAGGATAAACTGGCAGATTGTTTTCCCAGTGCCGAGGTCATAGCAAAACTGGCGGTCGATGAGTTCAGAGCGGGGAATACCGTCTGCGCTGCCGAGGCAATACCGGTTTATCTGCGAAATGATGTCGCAAAGAAACCAAAACCTGTGGTTTTATAAGTTTAAACGCTCAATTTTGAGTGAATCCAGACGCTTTCTCCGGTATCATGCGTGCTACTAAACAGCCTTTGAAGAGTATGATAGAGACTAACCAGATAACCAATCAGATCAATGACCTGCGTGAACGTACAGATTCACTTAGGGGGTATCTTTGACTTTGATCAGCGTAAGGAAGAGTTAGAAGAGGTCAATCGAGAACTGGAGCAGCCCGGCGTCTGGGATGATCCGGAAAATGCGCAGAAGCTTGGTCAGGAACGTTCGCGGCTGGAAAAAATTGTCGTTACCATCGAAGAGCTCGACACAGCGTTAAGCGATGCAGAAGAACTGCTCGAAATGTCTGTCGAAGAAGCTGATGAAGACAGTATCAACAGTATTGTTGATGATCTGAAAATACTGGAAGACAAAGTCGTTGAGCTGGAGTTTCGCCGCATGTTTTCCGGTGAAATGGACGCCTGCAATGCTTTTGTTGATATACAGGCCGGCTCCGGCGGTACGGAAGCGCAGGACTGGGCTGAGATGTTGTTGCGAATGTATCTGCGCTGGGGTGAAGCTCACGGTTTTACAACAGAATTGATGGAGGTTTCACCGGGTGATGTGGCCGGTATTAAAAGTGCTACTATCAGTATTGCGGGTGACTATGTGTTTGGCCGGCTGCGTACAGAAACTGGCGTTCATCGGCTGGTACGAAAGTCGCCATTTGATTCAGGTAACCGGCGGCATACGTCTTTTGCTGCGGTTTTTGTCTCACCCGAAATTGATGATGATATCGAGATTGATATCAATCCGGCTGATCTGCGTATAGACGTGTATCGAGCTAGTGG
>JBFFVI010000078.1:0-7933 GCA_041570895.1 Gammaproteobacteria bacterium | reverse complement strand
GTATTACGGTTATTGGTTATCAGGCCTGGCCGCTCAAAGTATCGGCAGGTAATCCCTCGCAGTTGACGGCACGTATGTTAAAAGCGGCTGATAAAAAACTGAAACAGGAGCTGTTAAATAGCGTGCTCGAGTTCGTAGGCTGAAACTGCTATAAATCCAGGCTTATTATTGCGGTCATTACGCAAGAGCTATCATCGCAGCTTTAAGGTAAAATCAACACTGCCGGTTTATCTGGTGCTATTTCATTTATCAATAACTTAACTGTTCAGCTGAGGTTGACGATAAGCCTGTTGCAGTTTTCTCTGCTGGTTTCGATGTTTTTTTCATCAAGCAATGGAACACAGCTAAATGAACTATGTCAGAATAGATCATATCGGGGTGGTTATTCCTGATGCCAATAAAATTCTTCAGTTGCTCTTGGTTTTAACTTCGCCGGCACCATATTATTAATTAATGTGGACCGCGAGGCCTGTGTGTAGAAGATTTATTTAACTTTGTAAATGAAATTTAAGTAAAATATATATTGATAGAAATGATTCGTGATTTAGAAAAATTAATTAGATTGTCCTACACTGAAGGTGAAACATGAGTAATCATATTGGGAGTGGTCACCCCGTCATAACAACTGTTAACAGTAGCAGCGAAGATGATTGGGATCATGATTATGACAGTGGTCTTGCGGTAGAAGAAGAGAAGCCGAAGTTAAAGCCACCAAAACAATATAAAGTCATCGTGGTAAATGATGACTTTACACCGATGGAATTTGTTGTACAGGTGTTGACCATGTTTTTTGCAATGGATCATGCGAAGGCAACACGAGTAATGATGGCAGTGCATACTAAAGGTAAAGGTGTCTGTGGAATATTTAGCCATGAGATTGCTGAGACCAAAGTAGATCAGGTGAATGAATTTTCACGAATGAACCAGCACCCTTTAATGTGCATCATGGAGGAAGCTTGAGATTTCGGAAAGCAGTCCGAGAACGATTGAATTTAGTTTTATGGTATTTATATAGGTAGCGCCATGTTAAGTAAAGAACTTGAAGCATCATTGAATAAAGCGTTTAACGATGCGAGAGAAAAGAGACATGAATACATCACGGTAGAGCATCTGCTGCTCTCACTGCTAGATAATAGCAGTGCAAATGTGGTGCTACAGGCCTGCGGTGCGGATTTGGGACTGCTCAGCTTAGAGCTAAAAGAATATCTCGACAATAACACGCCTGTTTTTGGTGACGTAGTTGGCGGTGAAGTCCAGCCAACGCTTGGTTTCCAGCGTGTACTGCAGCGCGCCGTTTTCCATGTCCAGTCTTCCGGTAAAAAAGAAGTGGTTGGCGCCAATGTCCTGGTGGCGATGTTTGGTGAACAGGAGTCACAGGCGGTTTATCTATTGAATCAACAAAACGTTAACCGACTCGATGTGGTTAATTATATTTCTCATGGCATCACCAAAGTGTCTAACGAGGCAGAAAAGCTTGAAGATCATTCAGATCAGTCCGCGACCCAGGATGCAGAATCTCAGCCGCTTGAAAATTACACGACTAATTTAAATCAACGCGCGATGCAGGGTCTGGTCGATCCGCTGATCGGGCGTGATGATGAAGTGGAAAGAACGGTGCAGATCTTATGTCGCCGCCGTAAAAATAATCCAATACTGGTCGGTGAGGCAGGCGTGGGTAAAACTGCGCTGGCGGAAGGTCTGGCAAAACGTATCGTCGATAAGGAAGTACCAGAAGTTTTACTGGATAGCACTATCTTTTCACTTGATCTGGGCTCACTGGTGGCGGGCACGAAATACCGCGGTGACTTTGAAAAACGTTTAAAAGGTGTGTTAAAGCAGTTAAATCAACGTCCGGGCGCTATTTTATTTATCGATGAAATCCATACCATCATTGGCGCTGGTTCCGCTTCGGGCGGGGTGATGGATGCCTCAAACCTGATAAAACCAATGCTGGCGAATGGAGAGCTTAAATGCATAGGTTCAACAACCTATGCCGAATATAGAAGCGTGTTTGAAAAAGATCATGCGCTGGCGCGTCGTTTCCAGAAAATTGATATCGAAGAGCCAAGTATTGAAGAAACGGTTGAAATATTAAAAGGTTTAAAAACACGATTTGAAGAACATCATGATGTGAAATACAGTAATAACGCATTACGTGCGGCTGTTGAACTGTCACAACGTTACATTATGGATCGTTTTTTGCCAGACAAAGCGATTGATGTGATCGATGAAGCAGGTGCCAACAGGCAGTTGCATTCTCAAGGCGGTAAAACCAATAAAAAATCGATCAGTGTGCATGATATAGAAAATATTATTGCCAAGATTGTACGTATTCCTGCAAAAACAGTCAGTACTTCTGATACTGATGCACTGAAAAATCTTGAGCGCGATCTGAAGATGGTCGTGTTTGGACAGGATGATGCAATAGGCACCCTGGTAACGGCGATACGCATGGCGCGTTCTGGTCTGGGTGAGCCGGAAAAACCTATCGGTTCTTTCCTGTTTGCAGGTCCTACCGGTGTCGGTAAGACCGAAGTGAGTAAACAGCTTGCCAGTATATTAGGCGTTGAGTTGTTACGTTTCGATATGTCTGAATATATGGAGCGTCATACGGTCTCGCGTTTGATCGGTGCGCCACCCGGGTATGTCGGTTTCGATGATGGTGGTTTATTAACTGAAGCAGTGAATAAACATCCACACTGTGTACTGTTGTTGGATGAGATCGAAAAAGCCCATCCAGAAGTATTTAATATCTTGTTGCAGGTGATGGATCACGGCACACTGACTGACAGCAATGGCCGTAAGACTGATTTTAGAAATGTTATTCTGGTAATGACCAGTAATGCGGGTGCACAGTTGATGTCTCGTCGCTCAATGGGCTTTACTGAGCAGCAGAATGAACTCGATGGTATGGAAGAGATCAAGAAAATGTTTACCCCCGAGTTTAGGAATAGGCTTGATTCGATCGTTCATTTTGGTTCGCTGGATGCGCATACATTATCCAACGTGGTGGATAAATTCCTGGTGGCATTTGAGCTACAGCTGAATGAAAAGAAAGTAACGCTAAATGTAAATCCTGAAGCGCGTCGTTGGTTAGCTGAAAAAGGCTACGATCCTAAGATGGGTGCAAGACCGATGGCACGGGTGATACAGGAGCACCTTAAGAAACCATTGGCCAATGAGCTGTTGTTTGGCGAGTTAACCAAGGGTGGTCACGTTAATGTTTCGGTCTCTGCAAATAACGAAATTGTCGTTGAGGTTGTCTCGGAAACAGAAAAAGCCTGAGACACTAAATCTGGCCTGTCCGGGAAATAACGCCAGTAATAAAAAAAGGCTGCTGATAAACAATCAGCAGCCTTTTTTTATGGAATGAGGCTTTATTTGGCGCGGTAGACGATTCGACCTTTTTCCAGGTCGTAAGGTGTTAGCTCAACAGTTACTGCGTCACCGGTCATGATACGAATATAGTGTTTACGCATTTTTCCAGAGATATGCGCGATGACAGTGTGTCCATTTTCTAGCTCTACTCGGAACATGGTGTTAGGCAGGGTTTCTGTGACAATGCCTTCCATCTGTATTGCTTCTTCTTTAGCCATATATAAAATAATCTAGTTTGTATGAAAAGATAAATAAGTCAGAAAATCAGGGTAGACCTGATTTTGCCGCTGACTTTGTTTTAAAGATGCGCAATTATCGTTGTTTTGGCATGAATCGCAAGCTTTTTTATTTAATATTCGATTATTTAGCTGTTTTAGCGGATGTTTGCTTGGCGGTTTGCTGATAATAATCATTTCCATCTTTCGGTAACATAAAGACCGGGTCGATCAGAGTCTGGTTGCTGATGATGGCGAAATGCAGGTGAGGGCCGGTAACACGACCTGTCTGCCCGAGATTGCCGATAATATCGCCCTGTTTGACAATATCGCCGGGTTTTACCGCGATCTCACTTAAGTGCGCATACAGGCTGATGATTCCCTGGCCGTGATCAAGATAGATCATGTTGCCACTAAAGAAGAAATCTCCAGCATCGATGACCCTGCCGCTGGCGCTTGCTTTTATCGGGGTGCCTTCTTCTCCAGCGATATCCAGGCCACTATGTGGCCGACGTTCCTGTTCATTAAAAAAACGCCGTAAGCCAAAGATGCTGCTGATTCGACCGCTAACCGGCCAGATAAAATCTACATTTGGCCGTGTTTCAGTAAACTGTTTTTTTGCGCTTTTTTTTCGTTTGCTTTCAGATGCGATTCGCTTGTTATCTTCTTTATTTGGATTAACCTTACGTTTGTTTTTTATGGTGAGGTGTTGTTCATCATATTTTTTGTATTTGATTGAAACTTTAGTGTTTGAACTGCTGCCGTCAGATTGTTGGACAGAGATATTATAATCGCCAGGTTTTGTCGATAAACCGATTCCTGCCATGGCGATCCAGGTGTCGTTATACGGGAATACGGCGATACGCTTATCTTTAAAATAAACTTTTGTACCTTCTTTGTAATCGGGTACTTCCAGCAGCGCAATACCACCCGGCACGAGCGCCTGCTGAGGCAGCGCAAAAGAAGAAAAGCTGCTCAATAGAGCGGCTGCATATAAAAGATAACGGCCTGGAGGAGAGAAAATATTAAGCATGGAATGTTTTTCGATAATAAGTTAGATAATTAATACAGTTACGTCAGTTTCTCAGTGTAAAATGCACGTCTAAAGAAAGCAATGCCTTTACTCTTTATCGGAAGCGATTATCCTAGTGATTAACCTGTACTAATGACATCACCAATATCAAAGCGTGCGAGAAAACTGAGTCCATTTCATGTCATGGATATTTTAGCGCAGGCAAAAAAACTCAGCCAGCAGGGCAGGACGATCTATCACATGGAGGTTGGTGAGCCTGATTTTCCCACGGCCGAAAGTATAGTTAATGCGGGGATCGAAGCACTTAAACAATCCAGAACTCATTATACGCCAGCATTGGGTCTGCCTGAATTGCGTCATGCTGTGGCGGAATATTATGATCGAAAGTTTTCGCTGAAGATTAATCCAGATCGAATAATTATTACACCGGGCGCTTCGGGTGCGATACAGCTAGTTATTGCCTGTCTGTTAGATGCCGGCGAGAATATTCTGTTAGCGGACCCTGGCTACCCATGTAATCGAAATATTGCACTGGTGCTTGCAGCAGAAACAATTGCCATACCGGTTGGCGCAGAAAGTTACTATCAGCTAAATGCAGACGTAGTAGCTAAGAACTGGAATGATAAAACCCGGGCCGTGATGGTGGCAACACCATCGAACCCAACCGGTACCCTGTTACCTGCTGAGCAGTTGATCGAGTTGGCTCAGGTGGTCGCTAGAAATAAAGGACGATTGATCGTCGATGAGATATATCAGGGACTGGTCTACGATGTTGAGGACTATACCGCACTCGAGTTTTCTGATGAATGTTTTGTTATAAACAGTTTTTCAAAATACTTTGGCATGACAGGCTGGCGCTTAGGCTGGATGGTCGTACCGGAGGCTTATATCGATGTGATAGATCGAATCGCGCAGAATATTTATTTAGCGCCACCGACCGTGTCACAATATGCTGCATTGACAGCGTTAACAGCCGAGACGCAAATTGAACTCGATAGACGCAGAGATGAATTTAAGCGCCGTCGTGATTTTTTATTGCCGGCTTTAGAGCGCTTAGGTTTTTCTATAGCAGTCAAACCGCAAGGTGCCTTTTATATCTATGCTAACTGCGAACGTTTTACCGATGACAGTTTTAGCTGGGTAAAAGAACTACTGAATGCGCAGGGCGTGGCGTTAACGCCGGGTATTGATTTTGGTCAGTATCTGGCGAATAAACATTGCCGCTTCGCTTATACGCAATCTCTCGAACAATTAGAACAGGCAGTCGAAAGAATCGATGCCTTCATAAGACGATAATAAATGATGATTGGAAATATATTAAAAATGCAGACCGCGCTGGGTGATGCAGCAGAAAATCAACCGGTGCAGTATCAGCTCCCTATTGGTGCTGATCTATTACCGCTGAATGAACGTATCGGTCAAACCATAAAATTAAACTATCAGAACGAAATTCATTGCGTGGCCTGTGGCCGTAAGACCAAAAAGAGTTTTGCGCAGGGGCATTGTTATCCCTGTTTTCGTACTTTAGCCTCCTGTGACATGTGCATCATGAGGCCCGAAACCTGTCATTATGCTGAAGGCACCTGTCGTGAACCACTGTGGGGTGAAGAGAATTGTTTTATACCGCACTACGTTTATCTGGCTAATTCATCAGGGATCAAGGTAGGGATTACAAGGGGTACTCAGATACCCACGCGCTGGATGGATCAGGGAGCGACACAGGCATTGCCTATTTTCCAGGTTGATAACCGGTTACAGTCAGGATTGTTGGAAGTGGCAATAAAGCAGCATATCTCGGATCGAACAGACTGGCGGAAAATGCTTAAAGCAGATGCTGAGACATTGGACCTGAAAGCTATACGTGATGATCTAATGGATCAATGTTCTACCGAGATTGCAGATCTTAAGGAGACGCAGGGTAATCATGCGATAAGAGCGCTGGATGAACCGGTGGTTGATATCTATTATCCTGTCTCTGAATACCCAAAAAAAATAAAATCTTTAAATTTTGATAAACAGCCAGAAATTGAAGGTATCTTACTGGGTATAAAAGGACAGTATATTATCCTGGATACGGGTGTATTAAATATTCGTAAGTTTTCAGGGTATAACATTGAGGTGGATTTCATATAACATAGCCAGATGAAATAGCTATGCTTTTTTTGAACCACAGAGTCACAGAGTAAATCTGATTGTTGTCTGTGTAAAACACAAACAATAAAAACCTCTGTTTTCTCAGTGTCTCTGTGGTAAAAAAGCTTTTTAAAGCAGTTTTTAATTTTGAGGAAGAACTTATCAGTATTCGAGAAGACATAAAGTGCGTATTTGATCGTGACCCGGCAGCAAGAAATACCTGGGAAGTGCTGACATGTTACCCCGGTCTGCATGCGGTAATCCTGCACCGTCTCAATCATTCTTTATGGAATCTCGGATTAAAATGGCTGGCGCGCTGGTTCTCGTATTTTTCACGCTGGATGACAGGTATCGAAATACACCCTGGAGCGACTATTGGTCATCGATTTTTCATCGATCATGGTATGGGTGTGGTCATCGGTGAGACTGCAGAGATAGGTGATGACTGTACTCTGTATCATGGTGTGACCCTGGGTGGGACCACCTGGAATAAAGGTAAACGGCATCCGACATTGAAAAATAATGTTGTCGTCGGTGCTGGAGCTAAAGTACTGGGTCCGATAACTCTCGCAGAGGGTGTGCGTATAGGCTCAAATGCTGTTGTTACTAAAGACGTGGATGAAGATTCCACAGTCGTTGGTGTGCCGGGGCGTGTGATCCATCATCATGATGAAACGCTGAAGAAACGCCATGAGATAGCCGAAAAGCTTGGTTTTGATGCTTACGGCGCCACGCGTGATGCTCCGGACCCGGTGGCAACAGCTATTAATAAAATGCTCGATCATATCCATGCTATGGATGAAAAGATGGAAACAATGTGTGCTGCATTAAAGCAATTTGGTGCGGAAATTGATGTTAGTAATCTACCTGATCTGGGTTCCTGCGCCATATCAACCAGTAATAAGGATGATATCGACGATGCAGAAAAGATTGAAACTAATTAATATCTGTTAGAGTTTTCCCCGTACATCCCTATAAATCAATAAGTTATATTAAGTTTTCTATCACTTAAGTAATACCTGACTAAAATACTTGGTTTTATACTTGACTAAATTAGTCGGAATTAAGTAAAATTTCATTACTTACTAATATAGGTATTTGATATGCGCTTAACCACAAAAGGTCGTTATGCAGTAACTGCAGTACTTGATCTTGCATTACACGAGGACAAAGG
>JBFFVI010000077.1:0-8024 GCA_041570895.1 Gammaproteobacteria bacterium | reverse complement strand
TTGGTTGCGGTGATCCGGCTCACCGAACTGGAATTATGACGGATCGCATGATCCATACTTTTGGAGATATCGATTGCCAGCATCAGGTCGCGACCGCTCACCGGTAATTCGACAGGTTCCCCGGTCCACTGTGGCCTGGCAGCGGCAATGACCAGGCAAGTCCAGGCGAGGGTGTAGAGCAGCAGAGGCCAGCGTGAACTTTTATTGACGTAAGCTTCATTCTCGCCCAGCTGATAATCAGACAGGTACGGCACCTGCAGTGCAGCGTCATCGCTCTGTTTTGCACGCGGCATCAGCAGGCGAAACAAAAAGGGTAGCGGCAGTGCTGCCAGCGCCCATGGCCAGAGTAGCGACATCATGATGACTGTCCTCGTCTGTTGTTTTTATGCGCAGAGGTCAGCCACGACTGGCATAACTGGATCAGAGCCTGGGCATCATAATCCAGTTCAGTACCCTCAGGAAGATAAGGTGCGTCCAGTAAGGTCTGGCCGATATCGCTGTGAAACTTTTTAGCAGCAGCCGAATTCGCCATGGTGCTATCGAGATATGACAACCAGTCTCTGCCAGTGAGGCCAGCGATATGCTGGCTCGGATAATAAGTGATACAGGCACGGCGTAATAGCACGGATAAAGATTTAGCCAGCTGAGATTTATCCTGTGTGGCCTGAAACTGTTGTTTGATGGTTTCGAGTTCAGCGCTTATCTCGCGTTTAAGTCGCCGGCTTAAATATATCTTTCTGCTGATGAAGAAAACGATAAACACGAGTATGGCACTGGCAACGATCATCCACCAGCCGGGGGCGATCGGCCACCAGGATATCGGCTCCGGCAGGTGTATGTCTCTGAGTTCCAGTGTCTGGTCGGTTAAAGCCGGATTGTTTAAAGCGGGCGCATTCATGATGTTTTATTACACACCTGCGCTTACCGAGAAGCGGAACGAAATTGTGCTTTATTGCCCTTACCGCTGATGCCCAGACCATTTTTTAATTTCTCGAAAGCATTGTCTGCGGTCGATACGGATATCAGATGTATGCGGTGTTGTCGGCAAAATTTTTCCAGTTGCTGGCTGTGATTCATGTACTGCTGGTGATATGCGCTGCGGGTCTTTTTGCTGGAAGTCTGAATCTGTAATTCATTTCTACCGTCGGTTAACTTATAGCTGCCGGATGCAGGTAGTTCGACTTCTATCGGGTCACTTATGCAGATCAGAATGATATCGTTGTTACGTGAGATATTTGCCATGTGGGAAAATGCTTTTTCGTCCATCGCGCGAAAATCGCTGATCATGAAGATCAGGCTGCCGGGATGAGTGACCTTGTGCAGGCGAGAGACTGCCGCTGCCATATGGTTCTTTTCCGCCTGCTGAACATCTTCGCTGGTTTCAGACCAGGCGCTATGTTTGGTGCAGCGGCCGATGAAATCCAGCACTGCCGTTTTTCCACGGCGCGGTTTTATCTCGACGTGTTCATCCGATGAAAAGATGAGGCCACCGACACGGTCGTTATTATTTGCCGCGCTCCAGGCGATCAGGGTTGCGATCTCACAGGCGATGACCGATTTGAATTTATTGCGCGTGGCGAACATCATCGATGGATTAAGGTCCAGCCAGAGCAGTACAGGTCTTTCGCGCTCTTCACGGAACACTTTCGTGTGCGCCATCCCCGTGCGGGCTGTTACCCGCCAGTCCATGTTGCGAATGTCATCACCCGCCTGATAGATGCGCGACTCATCGAACTCCATGCCGCGGCCTTTGAACGAAGACAGGTAGGCGCCACCCTGTTTGGCATGAATCTTACCGCTGTCCAGAGGCAGCTGGTTGGCTAGCAGGCGAAGCTGAATGAGTGACTGAGAACTTATCCAGGTAATGCCTTCAGATTTTTTTTCACCATAATTACGCATTCTAATGTGTATAAGATCGATTGCTTATCAGGGTACAGCAACTCTGGCGATGAGCTCCTGAATGAAACTATCGGGTGTGATACCGTCAGCTTCAGCTTCGTAACTTAAGATCACCCGATGGCGCAAGACATCAAAAGCGATCGCCTGAATATCGTCCGGACTAACAAAGTCACGTTGATCTAGCCAGGCATGGGCACGTGCACAACGGTCAAGTGCGATGCTGGCACGGGGACTGGCACCGTATAATGACCAGTTGGCAAGGTCATCGCCGTAAGCGGCAGGGTTACGTGTCGCCAGCACCAGCTGTAACAGGTACTCTTCAAGGTTCTCGGCCATGTAGACATCGAGGATCTCATCGCGGGCGGCAAATATACTCTGCTGACTAATCTTTTCACTGGGCTGGCTGGTTTCTTTAGTAAGATTTCTGGCTTCATCGCGCGCCAGTTGCAGGATCTGTTTTTCAGCCGAGGCTTCCGGGTAACCGATACTGACGTGCATCAGAAAACGATCCAGTTGTGCCTCGGGCAATGGATAGGTGCCTTCCTGTTCGATCGGGTTCTGCGTTGCCATCACCATAAATAACTCAGGTAAGGGGTAGGTGATTTTACCGACGGTAATCTGCCGTTCGGCCATCGCCTCAAGTAATGCTGACTGAACTTTAGCCGGGGCACGATTGATCTCATCGGCTAGTACCAGGTTATGGAATAACGGGCCTTGCTGGAAAACAAAGGAGCCATCCTGCGGCCGGTAAACCTCCGTGCCGGTCAGGTCAGCTGGCAGCAGGTCCGGGGTGAACTGTACGCGATGGAAATTACTTTCGATGCCATCACTGAGAATCTTGATGGCTTTGGTTTTAGCCAGCCCGGGAGCGCCTTCGACCAGTAGGTGGCCATCAGCCAGTAATGCGATGAGCAGGCGGTCAACCAGTTTCTCCTGGCCGATGATATGATTCTGTACGTGTTGTTTGAGACTGAGTATCGATTTTAGGTTAGGCATATCTATAACGTATTGTTTTTATATTCAGTTAAATGACGTTTACCAGGAGTGAAAGTTCACTCCCCAATGGGAGGGGTATCTTAGCGTCATTTCTGGTGTATTATGTGACTGATTTTTAAATTTTCAACATCAGGTGCCTCTTTCCAGTCTAAATTTTCTGGATGAGGATAATCGGGAAGCTGGTATGCCCTCGTGGTTAATCCAGCGCTGCCCCCGCAACGGTGATTGGTGAGGTTTGTTCAACCACTGCGAATGAGTTTGTTCGTGGGAAGGGAATGAATCATGTATCCGCTTGGCTATTTAGCGAGGTACACACCATAAGCCCGGAGACCGGCCTGATGTTGGTTACTCATACATTAAGTCGCGGCGGGCGGCATGGTATAGTGCATCCTGATGTTTCTCCAGTTTGCTCTTTCCCTGTTGCCTCCAGTATTTTGGAGGATCTCATGAATAAATTTTTATCTTTAGGTGTTGCGGTTGCAACCTCGGGTATCGCTTTGCCTGTCTATTCTGAAATAGAGCAGGCAGTAACAGAAATACCGGCAATCGTCGTCAGTGCGGCTCGTACCAAACAGAGCACATTGACCACACCGGCCAGTATCACGGTGATCACACGTAAGCAGATCGAAGACAGCGGTTCTAAGCACATCGTCGAAGTACTACGAGGTCAGGGTGGTGTGCAGATCAATGATCTCTATGGTGATGGCAGTCGAGCAACGGTCGATATGCGCGGCTTTGGCGATACCGCAAGTTCGAATACACTGGTATTGATCGATGGCCGCAGGCTTAATAATTCCGATATCGGTTCACCGGACCTGAACAGTATCGCGCTTGAGGATGTCGAGCGTATCGAAGTAGTGCAGGGCAGCGCCGGTGTTTTATTCGGTGATCAGGCAGTGGGAGGGGTGATAAATATTATCACCCGTCAACCCGGCGCGTTAAGACACTCATTAAGGTTATCGGCTGGCAGTTATAACAGGGTAAGCCTGCATGCGATGACTTCACAGGCTTTAAATAACGGTATTAATTATCGAGTTTCTCTGGATCTCCGTGATTCTGATAATTATCGTGATCATAATGAGTCATCCTACTTAAATGGTTTCGCGAAACTGGGTTATGACTATAGTAATGGCTCGGTATTTGCTGAGCTACAGTATATCGATGATGAGTTAAACACACCGGGGGCACTATTCGCTGATGAAGTTGCGGCAAATCGGAAACAGGTAAATCCGAGCTTTGCGACTGATTTTTCAAACGCTGAAACCACGGTCGGTCGAATTGGTTTAGTGCAGGAACTGAGCAGCAACTGGTCCTTTGAAGGTGAGCTTACTAACAGAGAGACTGATGGCCTGTTCAGGATAAGTTTCGCTGGCTCGCCACCGGCGACAGAAAATTTCACCCAGGATCGTAAGGTACGGGAGTTCACCCCGCGCTTTATCGGTTTTATTCCGGCATGGAATAACACCATGCTGACCCTGGGTGGTGATGCGGTCGAGAGTGATTATAAATTAAGCACCTCATTTGGTGATCAGTTTAATGATCAGTCGCAGCGCTCGGTTTATTTGCAGGCCGTGGTGCCGGTGAAGAATATGCTGGACGTTACTGCCGGTGTTCGACATGCCAGTGTCGATAATGATCTACGTGATGCGGGCATGTTTGCAATATATCCAAACGGCGTACAGATAGAAGATGATGTTACCGTGGGCACACTCGGACTTGCTATCAAAGCTAATGACAGCTGGCGCGTTTTAGTACGTGCAGATCAAAACTATCGTTTTGCAAAAGTCGATGAGTTCTTACAGCCTGCTTATACGCCGGCATTTACGCCAATAAAGCTTAAAACGCAGCAAGGACTATCGTTAGAGACAGGCGTTGAATGGGCGCAGGGTAGCAATACAGCTAAGCTGATTATTTATCAGTTAGATCTAGAAAACGAAATCGTCTTCGATCCGGTTAACTTTGCCAATATCAATCTAGACGATACCGAACGCAGAGGGCTTATCGCCAGCGGTTACTGGAAAGCAACGCAACGTTTAGGCTATTCAGTCAGTTATACTTTCACCGATGCTGAGGTGACCAGTGGCGTATCGTCAGGTAAAGATATCCCTTTGGTGGCGGAACATTCGGCATTACTGAGCACAGATTATTCGATATCTGAAGCCTGGCAAGTATTTGCTGAGATAATCGCTAAGAGTGACCGGGTTTTTGCCGGTGATTTTGACAATGAACTGGCCAGCTTACCTGGTTATGGTGTGGTTAATATCAAAGCTGAATATAACATCAAAGATTTTACTTTCAGTGGCAGGGTTAATAACGTTTTAGATAAACAATACTCTGATATCGGTCAATTAGGTTTTGATCCGAATGCATCATTCGCAGCAGCTGAAGCTTTCTACCCCTCGCCCGAAATAAACTTTTTGCTGACAGCGGCATGGAATTTCAGATAACCTAGACTGATGGACACTGCCGCAAAACCGATCGTTACCACTACCTCGATGTCATTCCTGCTGCATGGTTTGGCATTCGCCGGGTTATTGCTGGTCTATGGTCAGACAACAAAGCTGGAAGAGGGTGTTGGTCGAGGTGTGGAAATTCAGTTGATCAGTTCGGTTCTGGTCTCAGATCAACAGGAAACTGATGTGCCGCGTAAACAACAGGCGAAAACTGAGGCCTTATCTGAAGCAATCAGTGATGCAGAGCAGAAGATGACTGCTGAAAACAGTCTGACCGCCTCAGTCAGCAGGCAAACGGTTGCTGAGCCGGTTGATAGAGATGCTGTTGGCCAAAACATTGCTGAACAAAAATACATTATTCAGCAAAAGCAGTTAAGTGTGTTTGAAAGCGCTGCCGATACAGTGCGTTCAACCAATGCATCACAACCGCAGCACACAATACTTGAGCTATTGCATCGACGCATCAGTGACAATAAAGAGTATCCTTATCTGGCGCGCAGGCAACGTCGTGAAGGTGTCGCCACGGTTGCTTTTGTGTTGCATCCGAATGGAAAGATTGAAAATACACAGCTGGTGACATCCAGCCGAGCAGCGGCACTTGATCGTGCAGCTTTATCAGCAGTAAAGCATATCGAACCTTTTACTGCCGCACAGGACTATCTTGATCATGCTGAAATGTTTCAGGTTGATATCGAGTTCGATCTACTCTAATAATTTATTCTAATGGCAAATCGACTAACTAAAATCTACACACGAACCGGTGATGACGGCAGTACCGGTATGGCTGATGGTTCACGCGTGGCGAAAGATGATCTGCTGGTGCATGCCATCGGTGAGGTCGACGAGTTGAACAGTCAGTTGGCCGTGTTGTTATGCCACGCACCCGCGGTATTTGTTAAGGATATACAAAAAGTTCAGAATGAACTGTTCAATGTCGGTGCCGAACTGGCGATGAACCATGCCATTATCGAACAGGGTAGCGTCGATGTACTGGAGCAGTCGCTGGATGTATTGAATGAATCACTGCCGCCTCTGAAAGAGTTTATCCTGCCCGGCGGTGGACTGGCCGCATCACATTGCCATGTGGCACGAGCAACCTGCCGCCGCGCTGAACGATCACTGGTCAGTCTGAATAAGAAGAGTGCATTAAATAACTTTCTCATGGCTTATATCAATCGCCTGTCTGATTATCTGTTTGTACTGGCGCGCGCGATCAGTAAACAGCAGGGGGCGGATGAGGTTTACTGGCAGTCTGAAAGATTAAAAAATTAATCAACCACAGAGACACAGAGTTCTCAGAGGTTTATTATTCGTTATGTATACAGTTCTTTAAACATAATGATTTTTTCTCAGAGTCCTCTGTGTCTCTGTGGTGAATTTTCTGTATTTTTAAAACTATGGTAAAAATCGGCATCGATCTTGGCGGTACAAAAATCGAAGGCATAGCTCTATCAGAAGCAGGTGAGGAGTTATTTCGTCAGCGTATTGCGACACCGCAAGGTGATTATCAGGGGACATTGCATAGTATTGTCGATTTAATCAAACAGATAGAAATAGGCATAGACGAGCAGGGCAGTATTGGTATCTGTACGCCGGGCTCATTATCACCTGCTACAGGATTACTGCGTAACTCCAACTCTGTCTGTATGAACGGCAAACCTGTGCTTGATGACCTGCAAAATTTATTGCATAAAGAGATACGCATCGCTAATGATGCAAATTGTTTCGCTTTGTCTGAAGCAACCGATGGAGTCGCTAGAGACGCATCGGTGGTTTTCGGTGTGATCATCGGCACCGGCACCGGTGCTGGTGTGGTCATCGACAAAAAAGTACTGCCTGGGGCAAATTCGATCGCCGGTGAATGGGGGCATAACCCTCTACCTTGGCCAAATGATGATGAACTTCCCGGAGCGGAATGTTATTGCGGTAAACTGGGTTGTATTGAAACTTGGTTATCCGGTCCCGGCATCGTTCGTGATCATGAACTGTATAATAATGAGTTTATTGATCCGGAAGCGCTTGATGGGAAAGCGCGTTTTGGTGATGAAGACGCGATAGAAACCTTTCAGCGTTACGAGAACCGCATGGCGCGAAGTCTGGCGCATGTTATAAATATTTTAGATCCTGATGTGATCGTGCTGGGTGGTGGCATGGGCAATATAAAACGACTGTATAAAAATGTACCTGATATATTGGGTGATTATGTTTTTTCTGATACGGTGAATACGAAACTACTGGCACCATTGCATGGTGATTCTTCAGGCGTTAGAGGGGCTGCATGGTTATGGAACAAGTAGAAAAAGAACTGGAAGTTTCATTTCAGACATCATTCGGGCCTTATCGCTTGCAGCGTTTTCCTGTGCGTAAAAAAGAAACCTTAAGGGCCTGGGATGCTGCTGATGAGTATATATTAGATTATCTGTACAAGAATGAACTGTTGCACCAGGGTATTTCCCTGTTGATACTCAATGATCATTTTGGCGGTTTATCCATTCCATTAAATCAATATCAGCCGGTGGTAATGACAGACTCTTATCTGTCCACCCAGGGCATTTCGTTGAATCTAAAAAATAATGACATCGATTATGACGCGGTTACCATCATCAACAGTTTAGATGCGCCTGACAGTGTTCTGCAGAAAACTGCTGACATCGTTCTGATCAAGGTGCCCAAGAG
>JBFFVI010000076.1:0-8213 GCA_041570895.1 Gammaproteobacteria bacterium | reverse complement strand
TTACCCTGTTAGAAGCCTTGTTAGGTTTTCTCATCCTTGCCATCGGTATGTTAGGTATCGCGTCTTTGCAGGCGCTTTCCCTGAAAGCGGGCAAAACCTCGATATATAACTCGGTTGCGATGATGAAAGTGGATGAACTGTTTGAAAGCATGCGCGCCAACTCCACCGCTACTGCATTAGCAGAATATCAGACGGCGAGTGCGGGTGATGGCGCAGATAACGGTTGCACCACCGCAGCGGGCTGTTCCGGCACCGAGTTAGCACAGGAAGACATTCTCTGGTGGAAAACAAATTTAAAGGCAGGGATGCCAGATGCGGCTACGGCAACGGTTGCAGTAACCGCCCCGGTGCCACCATCTAAAATGGCGATCGCGACCGTTACCATCACCTGGGAGGAACGCAGTAAGGATAGCGAAGTAGCGGCTGAAAAGACTTATATAGCAACCACAAACATTTGTACTGAAAACCCATGTTAGTACAGGCGAAGATTATGCAGATGAACAAAAAACAGTCATACGGCTTTTCACTGGTTGAGTTAATGGTGGCGATGGTTGTTGGTCTGGTCATTATCAGCGGCGCGTTTTCACTGCATTCGACCACACGCAAAACACAGCAGGTCAATGAGGCGCAGATGGACATGGTGGCCGATGCACGTTTTGCCATCGAAATGATTACTTATGACCTGCGCCATGCCGGCGTCTGGGGAGGCACGAATCGAGGCGGTTTAATCGATTGTCGATACAAAGGTGCAGCCACTGCTTCATGTACTGCCACTTCTGCCAGTGAAGCAGTGCCCGTAGCACTAGGTAGCGATTGTGCTCAGGGCTGGTATTACAATCTGGATGTAGCGGTTTTTGCTTCGAATAACGCCAACCCATTCTCTGGTACATGTATCCCTGCAGGTCAGGGTTACGTGGCGGGCACCGATGTTCTGCAGGTACGTTATGCAGAAGCAACACCACCAACCGCATTACTGGCCGGTCAGGCCTATGTGCGCAGTCATTTTAATGGCGGACGTATTTTTATCGGTACTACGCAGCCCTTGCTTGATTCTTTTGATCCTGACTCTAGCAATCATGAGCTGCACGCTTATGCCTATTATATAAGTGACTTTACCGATGCAGCGGGTGATGGTATTCCCTCGTTACGTCGAGTCGCGCTGGTCAATGGCCCGGCACTGCAGAACCAGACTTTACTTTCCGGGGTGGCCGATTTGCAGGTCCAGTTCGGTGTGGATGTAGATGGTGACACGGTGGTCGACTCATACGTTAATCCCAGTGCCGGCCTGGATCCAAAAACAGTGTTCGCCGCCAAGATCTGGTTGTTAATGCGGTCTGATGATAAGCAGAATATAACAAAAGTAAAATCGTTCACTATGGCAGGAAACACTGTTGATTATGGCGCTGATGGTTACCGCTATTTTATGGTGAGCAGTGTGGTTAATTTAAGAAATCTCAAGCAGTTTTAATTGCTGACGGAATTAACAAAGAGAATTAACAGAGAACAGTGATGAACCAAAACAAGCAAAAATATAATTCGTTTCATAACCCGCAGTTACCGCTCGTGCGCCAGCAGGGGTTCGTGTTGATACTTGTCCTGGTTTTACTGGCGACGCTGACATTGATCGGCGTCTCATCGATGAATAGTTCCAACATGGAATTAAAAGCCACCGCCAATGCGCGCCAGCACCATGTGGCATTTAATGCGGTGCAATCGCTGATTGAATACACGGTTTCGGGGCAAACGGCTGTAACGGTCGATTTCCAGACCGTGCCAACGACTGTGCAGACAGTGCCTTACACGATGACTGGCGCCTCTTCACTGACAGCAAGTGTTACTTATGCCGGCTGTGCAGCAAGTATCGGCAGCAGCCAGGAAGAAGGCAAAGGTTTTAGCAGTAACTTTTTTAATGTAACAGCTACAGGTGCTAATGCAGCTGGTACATCAACGTCGACGCAGGTCCAGGGTGTCCGTTTCCCTGCGGCGGCCTGTAATTAGAGATACTGAGCAAGAGAATACAAAGAGAGAAAGGCTTATGAATATAATCAAAGTAACAAATCGTCTGTTGATGTCACTGGCATTGGCCTTCAGTTTGAATGTATCTGCCGAGGAAATGCCCTATATAGCTATTGAGGCGTTTCCATTACAGATAAAACTTTCTAACGATGGTACTGGGATCGTACAAGGTATCAGATGTGAGGGATGTGATTTTAAATTCGTCAGGATAACACCAAAATCTAAAGCAACAGTAAATGGTGTTGAAGTGGATATCCGCGAGGCAAGAAGACGAGCAGGAAAAATGGCGATGGTGTCATTTAATCCACGTACGCAAGAAGTGCAATATATCCGCTGGTCTGAATAAGACTGGATTAATTTGCAGGCCAGAAGGAAATATAGATAGAGGTTTATTATGAAAAATTATCATCAAGTAAAAGCGATTCTCGCCGGTTTGTTACTGAGCAGCTCGGTTGTCCCTGCTGCCCTGGCTGATGATATTGAGATATATACAACGCCGGGTTCAGTCACGGCTAGCACAAATCCAAACATCCTGTTCATCGTCGATAACTCTGGCAGCATGGCTGCTACATCAGATGTAAAGCCTGATTACAATGCTTCCGTTGATTACTCTACCTATGGCGGTAAATGTGAGACCGATGGCATCTATTTTACTGATGTCGGTGAGACGCCCGATTGTGCAGCAGGTACAGAAAACTGGTTTAACCGTTCGGCACTGGTGTGTGATCATGCGGTAGCCGGTTATGAAGCGGATGTATATGATGTAGACGGTAACTTTGTTTCTCCCGGTCCAAAAATCACCCCGGGACAGGATGGCCCGATGGTATTGGTCGGTACCTTTTCTGATCAGATAGCACAATATAACTCGTCGACAAAACAATGGCGTGCAGTAAAGATAAATACCACGACTGCTGCGGCTGATCGTGATTATCTGGTGGAGTGTCTGGAAGACAGTGGTGTACATGGTAACGGCAGCGGCGGGAGTCAATTCATAAAAAATGGCGGTACCGGTTATACAAGTACGCCACCCGCAGATCTCACTGTGCCACACTCGATATGGTCAGGTGGTGCGAATAACCTGCAGCTGTTTGATGGTAACTACCTTAATTATTTAAGCTGGGTGCCAGCCGTTGCTGACCTGGTATCTAAAACCCGCCTCGAGCAGGTGCAATCTGCTGTCGAGATCATGGTACGCGGTAATTCCCGTGTCGATATCGGCCTGATGGTTTTTGATACCACGTCAAACCCCTCATCCAAGGCCTGGACCGGCGGTTCGGTTATCTATCCGATTGAAGATGTCGGCGCCGACCGTAATAACTTTTTCTCGGCATTAAAAAATCTTAAGCCTGAAGCGAGAACGATGTTGTCAGAAACTTATTACGAGGCATTGATGTATTACGGCGGTAAAGACGTGACATTTGCTGAATTCAATTCGCCGCCGGTTGTCGGCTCGGCGACAGAGTCGAGTGGTGCGATTTATACTTCGCCGATTTCCGGTGAGTGCGACAAAAACTATATCGTGGTATTGAGTGATGGCCAGCCAAATGGGGACGATGTTCCTGTGGCGACACAATCAGCACTCAGCAGTACTTTTGATGCTGGCTCCTGCAGTGACGATATTACCAGCGATTATTGGGATGATAACCGTGAGGCAACGCTTGATACGATTAAAGATGTACAAGCAGGCACGGTCGAGAACTTTAGACTTTCAACGAAGGATAACTGCCTCGATGAACTGTCAAACTGGGCATACCAGAACGACGTGGCGGAAATCAGCGGTAAAACCGCGCACGATGGTGAACAGAACATCATCACACATACCATCGGTTTTCAGCTGGAAGCGCCTTCCGGTGCTTCGGCTGCCGAGATTGCAGTGATTACCGGCGCTAAGAAATTACTTGATAACACTGCAAAAGGGGCTGGCGGTGAGTTTTATGAAGCTAAAGACCAGGCCGGGCTGATCGATATTTTTAACAAGATTATTGCTGGTGCATTAGAGATCAATACTACCTTTTCATCGCCAGCAGTTTCGGTGAATGCGTTTAACCGTTCGACACATCTGGATGACCTGTATTTCACCCTGTTCGAACCAGCGATGACGAATCACTGGAACGGTAACCTGAAAAAATACAAACTGGATTTTGCGACAGACGCCACCACCAAAGTAGTGACACCGTTTATTGCTGACCGCTTTGGTGTTAATGCCGTTGATCCAACAACAGGCTTTTTTGATGATAACTCAACCAGCTTCTGGTCTACAGCAGTTGATGGCCATATCGTATCGCAAGGTGGTGCGGCCAGTGCGTTGACCAATACCAGGAACGTGGTCACTTTTACTGGAAGTTATACGGATACCGGTGGTGTTAATGTACCTTCTGCTGCCGGCAAAGTATTAACCTCTACCGCTAATGCAGTCGATAAATCCAATACAAGTTTGACCAATGCACTGCTAGGCACCACGCTTAAGGCTGACATCGTCACCGGTACGCCATACCGTGAAACTCTGCTCGACTGGGCCTATGGTCTGGATGCGCTGGGTGAATACAGCAGCGATCCTACGGCTGCGCGTCCACAGATGGGTGACCCGCTGCATGCAGAACCTGCATTGGTGCAGTATGGTAAGACAGTCATAAGTGGTAAAACAGTACCTGACCTGGTGGCTTATGTTGCGACCAACGATGGTTACCTGCACGGTTTTAATGTCAACACAGGATTGGAAGAGTTTGCCTTCATCCCGCAGGAGTTGCTGACTAATCTGCCTGAAGTCATGGAAAACAGCAAAAGTAATAAAACCTATGGCCTCGATGGCAGCGTCGCGGCATGGATCCATGATGATAATAAAGATGGAATCATTGCGGGTGCGGACGACCATGTTTATCTCTATTTTGGCATGCGCCGCGGTGGTAACTACATCTATTCGGTGGACGTGACAAACAGAGGTAAACCGGAGCTTCGCTGGATGATAAAAGGCGGTACCGGTGATTTTGCCCAATTGGGTGAAACCTGGTCGACGATCAATGTCGAAAAGATAAAAGATGGCACTACTGAAAAAACCGTACTGATCTTCGGCGGCGGTTATGATACTTCGCAGGATTCTACCTTGTTGAGAACACCAGATAGTATAGGTGCCACAGTTTATATCGTGGATGCGGATACCGGTAAACGTCTGTGGACAGCGGGTAAAGATGCAAGCTCGCCAATGGCAAACATGGATTACAGTATTCCGGCACGTGTAAAACCGCTGGATACCAGTGGTGATGGTTTTATCGACCGTTTATATGCAGCAGATACCGGTGGTCAGATCTTCCGTTTTGACATCAACAATAACAACACTGATCCGCTAAGTGCTTCTATTACTGGCGGTCGTATTGCAGATCTGGCCGGAGCTGCAGCTGAAGATAATCGCCGTTTTTATTATCCTCCAGATGTTGCTCTGATCGATGCGCCAGAGGGTAAATATAACGCGATTGTTATCAGCTCGGGATACAGGGCGCATCCGCTCAATGAAACGATACATGACCGTATCTATATGATCAAAGATAAAAATACCGGTCTGATCTCGTCAGGTTATACCACGATTACGGAAGCCAAACTGAAAGATGCTACTGATAATCTTGCGGGTGGTGACGGTGCTGATGATGTCGCCAGGGATGCTGAGCTAGCACTTATTCAGGCTGCCGAAGGCTGGTATATCGATCTGGATGACGAAGATAACCCGGGAGACTGGATAGGTGAAAAAGGCCTGGCCGAACCGCTGATACTCGAAGGTGTAGCTATCGTTACAACGTATACGCCTAACGTAAAAGCTGGGGTGACCGCATGCGGACCGAATGAAGGTCTGGGTAAAGTGTTCTTCCTGGATATCCTTGATGCGACACCCGCTTTCCCAAGCAGTGTGGATCAGAGAGGCGAGCGCCATATAAAATTGGTTCGTGGTGGTATTCCACCATCACCTAACGTTATTATTACCGATGACGGCGAACCTACATTATGTGTTGGTACTGAATGTGAGAAAGCTGACTTCGGCCTGGGTATACGTAAAACTTACTGGTATGAGGTGAATTAATGAAAAAGAATAATAAAGGATTTACTCTGGTCGAGCTGATGATCGTGATCGCGATCCTCGGTATACTTGGCTCGGTTGCTTATCCATCCTATGTGAATCATATGAAAAAGGCTAATCGTGCCGATGGTATCGACTCTCTGCTGGCGCTGGCTGGGCGTATGGAGGAGTATTACATGAATAACGATACTTATGTGGGTGCAACCGTGCCTAATGTGAATAGTTCAGATGGCAAGTACACCTTAGCGATTACCACGGCGACGGCTTTCGCTTATACCATCACGGCGACTCCGGTAGGTGGTGATAGCTACTGTGGCAACCTGACCTTAAATTCATTAGGCGTGAAAGGAACCAGTGCAGGCACAGTCACTGATTGCTGGTAAGCATAAAGCGGTTAATTCAGATCGGTTAACTTATATCTTGTTTTAGTCGAAGTTCTTTAGGCAGCTGAAAACGGACGTTTTCAGCTGCCTTTTCATTGGTGATGATGGTGGTTTCGAACAGTTGTTCCAGGGTGGTTATGACCTGTTTTACCAGCACGTCTGGCGCCGAGGCGCCGGCGGTAACACCGATGGATTGTGCGCCGTCAAACCAGTCGTAGTTGATATCTTCAACACCGTCGATCAGGTACGCTGCGACGCCCTGATTTTCAGCTAACTCACGCAGCCGGTTTGAGTTCGAGCTGTTGGCTGAGCCGATGACAAGAAAGACATCGACCTTGTCGGACAGTTCTCTGACCGCATCCTGCCGGTTTTGTGTGGCATAACAGATATCATCTTTGCGTGGTCCATGGATATCGGGGTATTTATCTCTCAATGCATCGATGATGTTTTTAGTATCATCGACCGATAATGTCGTTTGTGTTACATAAGCTAAGGTTTTCGGATTTTTGACCTGTATGGCGGCAACGTCTTCTACCGTTTCTACCAGGTAGATATTGCTCTTTGGATTCTGTTTGTATTGACCGAGCGTGCCTTCGACTTCAGGATGGCCGGCATGGCCGATAAGGATGACATCCTTGGTGTTCTTTTCATGTTTGGCGACTTCGAGGTGTACCTTGGTCACCAGCGGGCAGGTGGCATCAAAAATACGTAATTCTCTCTTGTTGGCTTCATTACGCACTTGCTGTGAGACACCGTGCGCGCTGAAGATGACGGTGGCGCCATCAGGGATCTCGTTCAGCTCTTCGACAAAGATGGCGCCTTTTTTGATCAGGTCATTGACCACGTAACGGTTATGCACGACTTCATGACGTACGTAGATGGGAGCAGAAAATATTTCCAGCGCGCGTTCCACGATATCGATGGCGCGGTCGACGCCGGCGCAGAAACCGCGTGGATTAGCAAGATAGATGTTCATGAGATAAGTTTAACCTGCTTATGCGATTTCAGCATGCGCATTATTGACACCGAGTATCTCGACACTGAAAACGATTTCCTGACCCGCCAGCGGATGATTGAAGTCGATCTCCGCAGTATCTTTTTTTACACTGATCACGGTGCCGGGGATGTCGTCACCATCGGGTGATTCAAAAGAATAGGACAGGCCGGTTTCAGGTTGCAGGTCGGCAGGGAAGTCCGACAGTGGCATGTCGTGGATGTTGTCTTCATCGCGCTCACCAAAACCCTGTTCGACACTAAGGGTTAAGGTCTGCGTGTCACCTTCTTTCAGGCCAAAGATAGCGAGCTCCATACCTTCTGTTATATCGCCGCGGCCCATGCTGATCTCGACCGGTTCCTCATCAAAACTGCTTTCGATGATACTGCCATTGGTTAATGCGATACTGTAGTGCATCAAGACCAGGCTGTGCATGTTTATTTCATCGTTCATAATTTTTATCTCCATGGATGGAGCGTATGCTGAAAATCATCGGCAATGATTTCAGTGCTTTTGCAAAGTTTTATTACGTCTACTTTCAAGCAACATATCCAGAATCACCAGGCCGGCGCCTAAGGTAATGGCCGAATCTGCAATATTAAATGCCGGGAAATAATACGTGGAGTAATAAACCTGGATAAAGTCGACCACTGCGCCAGTTGCTGCACGGTCAATCAGGTTTCCGATAGCGCCGCCCAGGATGAAGGCGATGGCGATCTGTAACAGGTGGTTGTGTCGCTGCTCAGGATCTCGCGTA
>JBFFVI010000075.1:0-8244 GCA_041570895.1 Gammaproteobacteria bacterium | reverse complement strand
CAATATTATCACGCCCGGCTTTCTGATTAATGATCTGGCGAATAACTTTTGCACTCAGTTGCTGGTTACCTCGACCGAAAACATGGCCCTGGCCACCGATGATGGTGACAATAATTTTTGCCCGATGATTTTTTATTGTATCTAATATTGTCTGTTCATCAACATCGTTTGCAATCAGCGTCTGGTTTAAGATGATATCGACTCCAAGCAACGTGTTTGGCAACGATAATTGGTTCATGATCTCTGCCGTGGTCGAGCCAGAACCAATCAGATAATAGACATCCTGTTCCATGGTTTCGATGATGTCCGCTGCAATTTCCTCGACGAGCACTTCTTCAGGATTCAGGCCGCCCTGTTTAATCAACTGCATTCGGGTGTCATCAACCGGCACCGGGAGATAACCGTAACATTTTGCCGTTACCTTGCCTGCACGAAAAGCCTGCTCATCCAGGTCCATTACCTGGGCTTCATGCAGTGACATCGGCTCACCCGCAAGCATCAAATTAATCAGCTCACCCGCATGTAATGGTGTTAGCGCATAAACAGCTGAGTGAATTTTCACACCCGCCGGTATACCAACGACAGGGATAGCAGCATCTGATCTGTCCGCTAAACCATCGAGCACATCACGTGCAGTACCGTCTCCGCCAGCAAAAACAATAAAATCTACCTGCATGTCTGCAAATAGATGAATAATGTTTTTGGTGTCAACAGCAGATGATTGTTCAGAAGCCCGATAAATAACTTCAAACGGCAGATCGAGTGATTTTAGCGTGTCTTCACCCATGGTATTTGCTGCGGTAAAAATCTTGAACTCATGGTCTGTGGTGATCTGCTGCATAGCCAATTTTGCGCGAGCCTCGGCCTGTGGCTCGGCACCACGTAAAAACGCCTCATCGACAATATCTTGTCCATCACTGCCTTTTAGAGCAACAGCGCCGCCGATACCGGCGAACGGATTAACCACAAAGCCTAATTTCATACTTCTCTTTGTTTCATAAAAACAGTGAGTTTATCAGTTTAAGTAGACTAACTGCGCGTCTACAGTGGTAAAATCACTGCTTTCAAAATCGGCCCTTTAGACCAACTTTTTTCTATGCAATTTATTGACTGTTATAAACCGCGCCATCAGACTTCTTCGGTGAATGTCGGCGGTGTAATTGTAGGGGGCAATGCGCCTGTTGTCGTACAATCAATGACCAATACCCATACGGCAGATGTGGCTGCAACCACCCACCAGATTATGCAGCTTGCCAATGCCGGCTCGGAGTTAGTCCGTATAACCGTCAACGATAAAGATGCCGCCGCCGCGGTGGTACGTATCCGCGAATCGCTTGATGAAAAACATTGCCATGTCCCACTGATCGGAGATTTTCATTTTAATGGCCACAAGTTATTAACTGACTATCCGGACTGTGCACAGGCCTTGGCCAAGTACCGTATTAACCCCGGCAATGTAGGCAAAGGCAAAAAACGAGATACTCAGTTTGCCACCATGGTTGAACTCGCCTGCAAGTACGACAAGGCCGTTCGCATCGGTGTTAACTGGGGAAGTATGGATCAGGCACTACTGGCTGAACTAATGGATGAAAATGCTAGCTTAGCTAACCCTCATGACGCCCACAATGTCATGCTGGAAACCGTCATCCGCTCGGCATTAGACAGCGCAAAACAGGCTGAAGCCATTGGTCTGGCAAAAGATAAAATCATCCTGTCATGCAAGATGAGCGTGGTGCAGGATTTAATTACCGTCTACCGTTCATTAGCGCAAAGAGATAACTACGCACTGCATCTGGGCTTAACTGAAGCAGGCATTGGCTCAAAAGGCATCGTTGCCTCTACCGCTGCACTTAGCATTCTGATGCATGATGGCATTGGCGATACCATCCGTATCTCACTCACGCCTGAACCAGGAGCACCGCGTGAGAAAGAAGTTATTGTCGCACAGGAAATACTACAGACCATGGGCTTGCGCTCTTTTGTACCACTGGTCACCGCCTGTCCCGGTTGTGGACGTACTACCAGCACTTATTTTCAGGAGCTGGCTTCACAAGTACAGAATTTCTTGCGGGCACAGATGCCAACGTGGAAAGAAAAATATGATGGTGTGGAAGACATGTCGGTAGCGGTGATGGGCTGTGTGGTAAACGGCCCAGGTGAAAGTAAACATGCCAATATTGGCATCAGCTTACCGGGCACAGGTGAACACCCTGTAGCGCCTGTGTATGAAGACGGTGAAAAAACCGTCACCTTAAAAGGCGACAATATTGCTAGTGAGTTCGAGCAGCTTATCTCGACATATGTAGAGCGCAGTTATCAGGCTAAATAATTGTATCGTTAATAATTCAGTTATTGATTCGCAGCTTCTAGGCAGTTGCCTGCTGTGCATTAATATCACGACGTTTGCGTATTGCTGAGGCTAGATTACGTAGACAGGTCTCCGTGCTCTCCCATGAGATACAGGCATCGGTCACACTTTGTCCGTAGGTTAGTGGCTGACCTTCTATAACATCCTGACGTCCTTCGACAAGATGACTTTCTAACATCACTCCCATTATTCGGTTTTCGCCAGCAGCGATCTGAGCCGCAACGTTGTCACAGACATCCACCTGCCGGCGATAATCTTTCATGCTGTTGGCATGTGAACAATCCACCATCATCATCGGCTTTAGACCATATTTTTCCAGTTGCTCAGCAGCATGCTGGACACTCTTGGCATCGTAATTTGGCTGTTTACCGCCGCGTAAAATAATGTGACAGTCATGATTACCTTTGGTTGAAAAAATCGCTGAATGCCCTTCTTTGGTCAAAGACATAAAAACATGCGGATTGGATGCTGCTTTAACAGCATCGATCGCTATTTTAAACCCCCCGTCCGTGCTGTTCTTAAAGCCAACCGGACAGGATAGACCTGATGCAAGTTCTCGGTGGCCCTGACTCTCCGTCGTGCGAGCACCAATTGCTCCCCAGCTGACCAGATCAGCAATATACTGGGGACTGATCAAATCCAGGTATTCTGTGCCTGTAGGAACACCTTGATCAGCCAGATCCAGCAGTAATTCGCGGGCCAGGCGTAAGCCTTTGTTAATTTTAAAACTTTCATCCAGGTCAGGATCATTGATCAGGCCTTTCCAGCCCACCGTGGTACGAGGTTTCTCAAAATAAACCCGCATGATGATACATAAATCATCCGACATCTCATCGATTAAGACCTTTAATCTGGTCGCATATTCTCTGGCAGCAACAGGATCATGTACCGAACAAGGCCCTACCACGACCACCAGGCGATCATCTTCACCATGCAAAATGTTATGTATATCACTGCGTGCGTGATAAACCGTTTCGGATGCCCGCTCATTCATCGGAAATTCTTCATGCAACTTAATCGGCGGAAGCACTTCCTGAAGTCCTGTAATGCGTACATCATCGGTTTTAAAAATCATTGTTCTAGCCTTAAACACTCAATATCTACTGTAGATTATCTTCTATTTATCAATTATATAGCAATAACCCGAAACTATCTCGAGGAAAATTCGATGTCAGACTAATCGCCGCATAATTTTTTTAACAATGGCGGCAATTCATGCAGACTGCTAATCACTGCGTCAGGCTGACAGCTGTCTAAAGTCCACTTTTTTTGCTCACGATTAAGCCAGATAGCATAGACACCTGCTAATTTTGCCCCTGAGACATCATTGATCGGGTCATCACCAATATGCGCCATCTGTCGTGCATCTATATTCGCCATCTTTTGGACCTGCCAATATATGTCAGGTTCAGACTTCAGCTTACCGACTGTCGCTGCATTCAATGCAAAATCAAACCAGTGATCGACACCGGTTTTTATGATGTCTGCATTGCCATTGGTTAAACTGACCAGGCTAAAATCCTCATTGAGCACATCGAGTACCGATTCCACATCATCGAATAAAGTAATTTGTTGACGCGCTGCATAAAACACTTCAAAAGCAGGCTGTATCCAGTCTTCGGTCAAAGAGAACTCCATAGCTAACTGATGAAATGATTCAATTCGTAACTTGCTCATATCGTGAGCCAGTTCTGGAGAACAATTTAACAATGCGAGCCTTTTATCGCGCAGCTGGTATACATCATAACTACCAGTGATTACCGGTACGTTAACTGAAAGCCATTTATATAATAATTCTTCTGCGCGCAGAATAGTAGGTAAGCACGGCCACAACGTATCATCGAGATCAAAACTTAAAACTTTAATTGTTTGTGGCATGACTAGAAATACAGTTATTGGAAACAGCTATGATAATGCTACTAAATAAGTAAATTTTCCAGGGTTTGAACTGGTATTAGTCAGGATTTTTACCAGACTTAGCGCTAAACATTAGCAGGATCATCAACATCGACTGGTAAAGTCTTGTCGTGCTCTGGCTCCTGTTTTTTAGTTTCTGGCATCAATCCTTCACTGCTCTCATCCAACACTGGTTGCTCGGTGTTTATAGCACGTGCCAAATTTGTAATGTTTTCAACAGAAAACTTCACTAGATAACCATCGCCATTCTGACTTCTCTTATATTCCCGTAATGCAGAAAGCGCTGCCTTCTTGTCAACAAAATATCCAAATCTAACGTTATAACGTACTTCTTTTTTATTATTTGTATAATCGGATACATAGGCATTTAACTGTTGTTCCTGTAACAGTTCCATCATGTTTTCTGCGTTTATCAATCGACCATACATGCCAACCTGAATCGAATACTTAATTTTACTTAATTCATCTTCTGTGAATGAATTCGCTACCACTGCCTGATAATTTAGGTCGGCCGCTGCATTAATACTATCGTTGCCAGCAGTACTTTTCGAAATATTTTCTTCGCTAGTCACAGTGATACCAGCTTCATTACTCATTTTCTGAACATTTTCAATTTCTGCATTAATGTTTTTATCTGTAACTAATGCCTCGCCACCAAATTCATTTTCCACAGCAAGCGCTGAATCAATTGCAGCTGTCTTTATATTTGACGCCAATGATGAGTATGCCTTTGACTGAGGCTGATCAACATCGATCTCCTCTCCAGCATCGATTACCGCTGGTATTTTCTGTCCTAAATCACTTTCAATAGTGGAAATTTTCTCAGGTAAAGACAAAGGCTCTTGCACACTGCCCTCTAGATAAAAGGAGGCGGCTTGTTCATGGCCAGAAAGAAAGCCAACTGAAAAAACAGCCATTGCAGTTAACACTGAGATAAAGCCGAATTTTATCAGATCCCGGCTATCGATTAATATAGGTGCCATTAAGGTAAAAATAAATAGTGGATTTTAAGGAGTATCACAGCAACTATTTTAGCTTACCTAATTACTTATAAGCATAATTCGTTACAAATAAAGCTATAAATTAACGATATATAAAAATATATTAATGCCTTCTTCATCAACTTTCGAATCAGCTCAAAAAATACAAGATTGGTATACCAGACCTCATTGATGGGATAGTGTTTTGTAATATACTGAATTTATTGAGAATGTAGGAATAATCAGTATTTTTCGTGAATTTTATCGATTTTTCATATAAAACTGCTATATTCACAACAGATGTCGAAAATATGACAAGTCATCAAATCTATAACTAATCAATATCGATGCTCAATTGCTCTAAAACCGTAAATAACAAAAATTAAAATGACTAAATCATAAAGCTACTATGATTTTGTTTTCTTATTTTTATTGTGCCTGTATATTTACAATGGAGTAAATTATGTTTGCCTCTCTCTTTCGAATGACTCTTGCGGTATTGGCCCTATACGGTTTTTTTGGCAGCAGTAATGCCTTTTCAGCGCAGGCACCTGATTTTAAACTGGAAGGTCAGGAGAAGCCGGTCAAATTAAGCAATTATCGAGGTCAGGTTGTCTACCTCGATTTCTGGGCATCATGGTGCCAACCATGCCGTAAATCTTTTACCTGGATGAACAAGATGCAATCTTTATATGGAAATGAAGGTTTCAAGGTCATCGCTATTAACCTCGACGAGTCTCGAGATAAAGCAAACACATTTCTAAAACAAATTCCCGCAGATTTTGATGTTGCCTTTGACCCCCGTGGAAATACCGCTGAAAGTTATCAGGTGAAAGCAATGCCGAGTTCTTACATAATCGATAAACACGGTAAAGTAGTACATGCCAACCTGGGATTTCGTGGTAATGATGAAGAAAAACTTGAAGAAAAAATTAGAGCTCTTATTCGCCAATCTACTGTAGCCAGCAGATAACCAAATAAAATTATCAAATAACAAAAGATCGATTGGGGTCGCTTTAGGATAAAATTAAAACAGATGGGACAATTAAAAAAGCCATGAAACCATTTCATGGCTTTTTTATTTTTATAGAACTTTCACTCGATCGGAATATCTATCCATCGATACCAGTAGTTGAACAAGTTTTTATCATAACAGGCAAGAACTGAGCGAATTTCAAGTTGCCCGCGAAACACATCGTCGTTGTCTAAGGATATCGAATGACCACCTGCTTCACTAAATATCAAACTGCCGGCAGCGTAATCCCATAATTTTTGTCCCCCATTCAGATAAATATCAAATCGGCCTGCTGACATCCAGCACCAGTCCATCGCTGAAGAACCAATGTTTCTCTGTGATGCAAAAATACTTTCTGTTACCAGCTTAACTGCCAGTTTTTCCGGCAGGCGTTTTAAATCAATTTCTGCAACAATGGCTTTATCTTCAGTAAAGCGCAGTTGTGAATGATCTATCACTTGATCGTTTAAAAATGCACCCTGTCCTTTAATTGCACTAAACATTTCATCTCGAACAGGGTCATAAATAAGACCTAGCTGTTGTTGTTTATCGACGATCAGCGCAATTGAGACGGCAAAAAATGGTAATCCTGCTGCATAATTACTGGTACCATCAAGCGGATCAATACACCAGTATCCAGCACCTGAATCTATCACTGCCTGCTGCTCATCATCAGTCATCTCTTCGCCAAGGACTTCATACATCGGCCAATGATGGTTTAATTCATTCTCTAAACGATCCTGCATGGCAATATCGGCAGGTGTTATCACGCTGCCGTCAGCTTTATAGTCAAACTCGGAATGGCCAAAATCTTTCAGCAATTCTTCTTTCGCAGCAACTTTCACTAGCGACTTCAACTTTTCTAAATCAGGGAATGACATTCAAATACTTCTTCAATAATTACTATGGGGCTTTCAGTAATGTATATATTATCGTTAAGGCACTTTACCAGGGAATATCGCTTCCATCGATATCTATAAAGCGACCACTATCTTCAATTGTTAGTAATGATATATGGTTAAACAATTGCTCGACACATTCACGTGTCGTAATTTCTGCACCTGGGCCGCCCATATCTGTTTTCACCCAGCCGGGATGTAAAGCCACAGTAATGATGTTCTGTTCTTTCAAGTCGATGGAAAGGCTCTTAACCACGGCATTCAATGCGGCCTTACTGGAACGATAAATATAACTATTGCCAGAACCGTTATCGGACATGCTGCCCATTTTGCTGCTCATACAGGCAACCAGTTTACGTTTACTCATTTGTAGTTGCGCCGAGAATGCTTCAACCATTTTCAATGGTGCAATAGTATTTATCTGAAAGGTCTGTAGCCAGCTTTGCACATCAACATTACCAAATGTATTTTTATCACTGCCATAAATCCCAGCGTTATTAATCAGCATATCTATTGGATCATTACGTAGCTCATATGACAACGCCTGCAGAGTACTCAGTTCCTGCATATCAGCGATATGAACACTGATTTTTCCGTTAGATAACCCGGCAATATTAAATAACTTGTCAGCATTATGTGGATTTCGGCAACAGGCGTGCACGCGCCAGCCCTGCTCGATAGAGTTCCTGACTATCTCAAGACCAATACCCCTGTTTGCCCCAGTAATTAATACATTCATGATTTTATCTAGTTTGAATAAAAAGTGATTTTGCCATATTAGCAGAATGATTTCTTGCCACACCACCATCCATGGTTCCTTGTGGCATACCGTACATCCTGTCATAGCCACACCGCCATCCATGGTTCCTTGTGGCATACCGTACATCCTGTACATAAAAAAGCCGTTTAATGACCTGCAATCACTAAACGGCTTTATAAAGTCCTTACAGGACTATATGCTAACCAATGTTATAGATCTGGTTCATATAAAATTGTTCGTATTCATCACCTGGCAAAGGTTTGCTCCAGTAATAACCCTGAGCAAATTGACAGCCGACGCTTTTT
>JBFFVI010000074.1:0-8260 GCA_041570895.1 Gammaproteobacteria bacterium | reverse complement strand
TTTGAACTGTGCACTGGGACCGGAAGACCTGCGTCAGTATGTGCAGGAACTGTCGCGAGTTTCTGAGTTTTATGTGTCAGCGCATCCTAATGCCGGATTGCCTAATGAGATGGGTGGTTATGATCTGGATGCCGACGATATGGCACAGGCGATTGCTGAATGGGCCAGTAGCGGCTTCTTAAATATTGTCGGTGGCTGCTGTGGCACCACGCCGGATCATATCCGCGCTTTCGCCAATATCGTCGCAGATATAAAACCAAGGGTGATTCCAGAGATACCGGTGGAATGTCGACTCTCGGGACTAGAGCCTTTCAATATTGGCAAGGACTCGCTTTTTGTCAATGTCGGCGAACGTAACAACGTGACCGGTTCAGCGCTGTTCAAACGCCTGATCGTCGAAGAAAAATATGAAGAAGCCTTAAGTGTTGCCGCCGAACAGGTGGAAAATGGCGCGCAGGTCATCGATATCAATATGGATGAAGGCATGCTGGAATCGAAGCAGGCAATGGTCAAATTTTTGAACATGATTGCCTCTGAACCGGATATCTCCCGAGTACCAGTGATGATCGATTCCTCTAAATGGGACATCATCGAAGCGGGTTTGCAGTGCGTGCAGGGTAAATCCATCGTGAATTCTATTTCACTCAAAGAAGGCGAAGAAAACTTTATTAAATACGCCCGGCTGGTTCGTCAATATGGCGCCGCGGTTATCGTCATGGCATTTGATGAAGACGGACAGGCTGACACCTACGAACGTAAAGTAGAGATCTGTACCCGTTCATACAAAGTGTTAACCGAAGTTGTCGGTTTTCCAGCGGAAGATATTATCTTTGACCCAAACATCTTTGCGGTGGCCACCGGCATCGAAGAGCATAATAATTACGCGCGAGATTTTATCGAAGCCACACGCACCATCAAACAGACTTTACCGCATGCCCTGGTCTCCGGCGGTGTATCCAACGTATCCTTTTCATTCCGTGGCAATAACCCGGTACGTGAGGCGATCCATTCTGTATTCCTGTATCACGCGATCCAGGCTGGTATGGACATGGGTATCGTTAATGCCAGTCAGCTGGCGGTGTATGACGACTTACCTGAAGAACTGCGAGAAGCGGTGGAAGACGTCATCCAGAATAAAGATGATCAGGCCACCGATCGACTGCTGGATATAGCGCCAAAGTATGTCGGTGATGGCAGTGTAAAAGAAAATAAACAGGATCTGAGCTGGCGTGAACAGTCAGTGAATGAGCGTTTGGCACACGCACTGGTAAAAGGTATTACTGATTATATCGATGAGGATACTGAAGCCGCCAGGCAGATGGCAGAACGGCCATTACATGTCATCGAAGGACCGTTGATGGACGGTATGAATACCGTTGGTGATCTGTTTGGTGCCGGTAAAATGTTTTTACCGCAGGTCGTGAAGTCGGCGCGCGTGATGAAAAAAGCGGTAGCCTATCTGATGCCTTATCTGGAAGCGGAAAAAGGCGGCGAGATGCAGACCAATGGCAAGATCCTGATGGCAACGGTAAAGGGTGATGTGCACGACATCGGTAAAAATATCGTTGGCGTGGTGTTGCAGTGTAATAACTACGAAGTGATCGATCTCGGTGTCATGGTGCCTGCTGAAACCATTCTCAGCGAGGCGAAAAAACAAGACGTGGATATTATCGGACTGTCAGGTCTGATAACACCGTCGCTTGATGAGATGGTGCACATGGCATCCGAGATGCAGAGACTGGAGATGAATACGCCATTGATGATCGGCGGCGCAACAACCTCACGTATTCATACCGCGGTAAAGATCGACCCTAAATACGATAATGCCGTGGTCTACGTTGCGGATGCTTCGCGTGCGGTCGGTGTTGCCGGTGAGTTATTGAGTGATGACCGTAAACATGATTATACGAAAAGTTTGAAAACCGATTATAACACCATGCGTGAAGAGCGCAGTAAACGCACGGCCAATAGAAAAACATTCAGCTTGCAGCAGGCGCGGGATAACGCATACAAAGGTGACTGGGATAATTACACGCCGCCGAAACCAACATTTTTAGGCATCAAAACATTCGATGATTATTCACTGGCGGAACTAAGTCCGTATATCGACTGGACACCCTTTTTCCATGCATGGGAGCTGGCGGGTAAATACCCTAAAATTTTAGATGATGAAGTCGTTGGTAAAGAAGCGACAAAATTGTTTGCTGATGCACGGCATTTATTGAAACAGATAATCGATGAAAAATGGTTACAGGCACGTGCGGTAATCGGCTTCTTTCCAGCAAACAGTGTCGGAGATGACATCGAAGTATATACCGATGATGAACGTACAGAAGTAAAAGCAGTATTACATCATCTGCGTCAGCAAATGGCTAAACCATCAGATCGTCCTAACAGTTGTATTTCCGATTTTGTCGCACCGAAAGCATCCGGTAAAAAAGATTACGTGGGTGCTTTTGCGGTGACTGCGGGTATCGGAATCGACGAACATGTGAAACGCTTTGAGGATGATCACGATGATTACAACAGCATCATGTTAAAAGCGTTAGCTGATCGACTGGCAGAAGCCTTTGCTGAACGTATGCATGAACGCGTACGTAAAGAGTTCTGGGCTTATGCAGAAGATGAAAAACTCAGTAACGATGAGCTGATAAAAGAAAACTACCATGGCATTCGGCCTGCACCAGGATATCCGGCCTGTCCCGACCATACTGAAAAAGCCACACTCTGGTCGTTGATAGAACCAGATAAAAATGCAGGCATCACGATCACCGAAAGTTTTGCCATGCTGCCAACAGCAGCGGTTTCTGGTTTCTATTTCTCGCATCCGGATGCCAAATATTTCGGTACCGGAAAAATCCAGAAAGACCAGGTGGAAGATTATGCCAGACGTAAAGGCGATGATCTTAAGGTCACTGAGCGCTGGCTGGCACCGGTACTGGATTATGATAACTAACAGAGTGTCGGATAACTTTATCGGATAATGTAACAAAACTAGTGATTGTAAGTTTCTGTTTTTAGGTGACAAAAAGAGCTGGATGCCGAGGCAGTAATTATTTTTGGTGTCACTATTTGTTACACAAGCAAGAATCTATTACTAAATCCAGTCTAATTCAACTGTATTTCAAATTAATTAATTTTATAATATCTATATTTATTAATAAGTTAGAGTTTTATTGTTGTTAATGTAATCAATTTTTATTTGTTGGCATGATTGCTGCTATATCTATTAATATATTCAATCGATATGTGGTTTATTGAGCTGAATATGATGGTTTTGGTGAAGTTCACGAATAGGGCTGGCTTCACCATCCTCCAATGAGTAAGACTCTCATCTCTTAAACCGGTGCTTTGCAGCGGTTTTTTTTGCCTACATGGAAGGCAAAGATTGTTCCAGACAATCTGTTTGCATTTCCACCATCCATGGTGGTCATAGTAATGGGCGTGAGCATGGAGCGGAAGCTTTGCCTACATGGAAGGCAATGACTGTTCCAGGTCATCGCCTCGCTTACACATCCTCCCTGGGTATTGCGGCTAATTAACCGCAAACGAGAATGATGTAGAAAGCGCTATCAAGACTAAAAGTTATTCACAATCTGTGTGGATAACTTTGTGGATACACCTTTTATTACGGGAAAAATCTCAGCCAGATTAAGCTTTGCCAGGTTTGAGTAACTAATGTCCATGTTTTACTCGGTTCTGTAATGTTTATTTAACGACCCCGTTAACTCTTAGTGGGTATCTCGTGGGAATGGCTGTCCCTTTGCTGTAAAATTTGCCGGATGTCATTAATACGTTTACGAAATATACATGTTGGTTTTGGTGGACCTGCCATCCTGGAAAGTATCAGTGTTTCTATCGACGCTGGTGAGCGACTCTGTTTGTTAGGTCGCAACGGCACAGGAAAATCAACCTTATTAAAAGTTATCGCTGGAGAGGTTAAAGCTGAGAGTGGTGATCTTGAGTTCAAGCAAAATTTAAAACTTGCGGTGCTCGATCAGGAGCCACGAGGTGATCTGCAAGGCAGCATCTTCGATGTCGTCGCAACGGGGTTGGGTGATAACGCAAAATATTTACAGGATTATCATCACGCCTTACATAATTTTTCTGAAAATAGTAACGACCAGACCATCGCGGAATTAGAACGTGCACAGGATCAGGTCGATATGCATAATGCCTGGCAGCTCAATCAGCAGGTCGAAGAAGTCCTGAGTCGTATGCAGCTTGATGGTGATGTCGATTACACTTCGCTTTCCGGCGGTATGAAACGCCGCGTGCTGTTGGCGAAAGCACTGGTGATCAAACCGGATATCCTGTTACTGGACGAGCCGACCAACCATCTTGATCTAACCGCAATCCAGTGGCTGGAAGAACAGTTGCTGAATTATAAAGGCGCATTATTGTTCATTACCCATGACCGTTCCTTCATGCGCAGATTGGCAACACGCATCATCGAGCTGGATCGTGGCGTGCTTACCAGCTATCCGGGTGATTACGATACTTACCTGCGACGCAAGGCCGAGGCGTTGCAGGCAGAAGAAGTCGAAAACGCACACTTTGACAAAAAGCTGGCACAGGAAGAAGTCTGGATAAGGCAGGGCATAAAGGCCCGCCGTACACGCAATGAGGGCAGGGTACGGGCATTAGAAAAAATGCGCGCCGAACGTAATCAGCGACGTAACCAGGTGGGTAAAGTCGCGATGAAAGTGGCATCTGCCGATCGTTCAGGCAAGCTGGTATGCGAAGCTGAAGATGTTAGTTTTGACTACGATGGCAAGCCATTAATAAGCGGATTAACTACCACCATCTTACGTGGTGACAAGATCGGTATCATCGGACCTAACGGCGCCGGCAAAACCACCTTGTTACGTTTATTGCTGGGTGACCTGAAACCAACCACGGGCAGTATCGTTATCGGGACAAAACTGGAAATTGCTTATTTTGATCAATTTCGCGCGCAGCTGAACGATAACGAAAGTGTTATAGAAAACCTGTCTCATGGCCGGGAATTTGTTGAGATCAATGGCAATCGAAAACATGTGATCGGTTATCTGCAGGATTTTCTTTTTGCGCCAGAACGTGCACGTTCACCGGTAAGCATGTTATCAGGCGGCGAGCGCAATCGATTATTGCTCGCCAAGCTATTTTCCAAACCATCGAATGTACTGGTGCTCGATGAACCGACCAATGACCTTGATATAGAAACACTGGAGTTACTCGAAGAGCTGGTGATGGATTATAAAGGTACGGTATTAGTTGTCAGCCATGATAGAGAGTTTGTTAATAATGTGGTCACCAGTACCCTGGTGTTCGAAGGCGATGCACAGGTTAATGAGTATGTCGGTGGTTATGACGACTGGCTTGAATACTCGAAGACCAGGGCGAAACTCGAAAACAGTGCGGCCAGGACAAACGCTGCTGATAAATCCTCATCGAGTCAGGGTGCTGCGCAGAAAAAAACGGTTAAGAGTAAAAAGCTGAGTTATAAAGATCAGCGAGAGCTGGATGCTTTGCCTGCGCAGATAGAAACCTTTGAAAATGAGATCGAAAGCCTGCAAGCACGTATGGCAGCTGATGATTTTTACAAACAGGAAAAACAGACAATATTAGAAGTGCAGAAGCAGCTGGAAGAAATGCAGGCTGGTCTGGCGCAGTGTTATACTCGTTGGGAACAACTGGAAGCAGAATAAGACATCATATTCTCGTGCTGACGATATATCATCTAATCGCATAAAACATTTAAAAAATAATCAGCTTCTATTGTTATTCGCTGAGTGAATACAACATAGTAAATTTAATCTTTCTGGATAGAGCAAGATGATCGGCAGGAACAGGCAGAGGAATAGCTGCTTCAAGTGCCATCCGTGTGGCGTTAACGAGTACACTTCGTTGACCATCAAGTATGAGTTGTTGATAATTGCCACTGTCATCTAAGATAAACGAAATCATCACGTTACCTTCGATGGATCTTCTTCGCGCAGCTCGAGGATAAAACTTAAACGATTCAATGTGGCTTAATAGTTTTTCTAAGTACTGCTCGCGTTGTTGCTGTAATATTTTTTCAGAAGAAATTCTGACCTGTTGTCCTTGAGTCTGTGGCTGACTCGTTATTTTTTTAACCGCTTCGGTTTTTTCTATTTTCTCTAAAACGGGTGCTCTTTCAGCTGCAACAGGTTTTGGTTTTATTCTCTGTATCGGTTCAGGTTGTGCTCTGTTAATTTTCGACAGCACATCGGGGACTGTCTCTGAGGGTTGCTTAACAGCGGTCTGACTGAAACTTAGACGGGTGATCAAAGGTGATGGCATAACAGGAGGGTTTTCTACCCCCATGCGTGCACCTCTCTGTATAAATATTGCGCCAAACAGAAGCAGTGATAACAGGATGGCTATACTCCAGTTGAAATATTCTGACTGGTTCATCTCTTTTCTGTGACGATATCAATGCCTGTGGCACCGGCTTTACGCGCCAGGTCTAACAGGCTTACTGCACTGCCCAAATTAGCAACCCTGTCTCCCCTGATACGTACTCGTTTGTCTTCGAGTTTCGCCAGGTCGTCACTTAATACCTGTTTCAGTTTATCGGCATCATGTATCTCGCCCTGATATAGCCATTGATCCTGTGCGTTGATCACGATCTCGATACTTTTATTCTCATCCAGTGGCTGACCACTGTCAGCTTCCGGCAACTGGATATTCAGCGTGTCCTCGCGTACAAAATGTGAGGTCAACATAAAGAAGATCAGTAACAAAAAAACGATATCTATGAGCGGCGTTAGATTGGGTATATGACTAGTGCGACGATTGCCTTCAAACTGCATGGATCACACCCTTACGATGGTGAACAACCTCGCTTTGTTCTACTTTATTCTCATGCGGCAATCTCTCCAGTAACAACATGGCACTGTGCCGCATATCATGCGCACGACGGTCTGCTTTGCTTTCAAGGATATGCAATAGCAGCAGGATCGGAATCGCTACAGCCAGACCCACACCCGTGGTCAGCATAGCCTCCCAAATGCCGCCGGCCAGCGCCTGTGAGTCAACTCTGCCACCGGCCACTTCGATCACCATAAAAGCCTTGATCATACCGATGATTGTGCCTAATAGACCTAATAATGGTGCAGTGTGACCAAGGATAGACAGCGTTCGGAAACCGCGCTCCAGTTTTAGCAGCTCGGCAGAACCGCATCGTGAAGCGACGCTGTCGAGGTCCTTGATGCCATCGTTACGTGCGTTACAGATGCCCTGCATTATTCGCGCATCAGGACCACTAAGCTGTTGCAGATATGGCTCAACCCTGTTGTTAGCAAAAGCCTCTGCCAGCTCGGTTTCAAAATTTCGCGGCAGCTTCTTCATTAACAGGTAATGCAAACTGCGTTCGATCACGAGCACCAGGGCTATGAATGAATACGCTAACAGTACCCAGACTACCGGTCCGCCCTTATCAAAAATATCTGCTACTAACATAATCTTATAATCCTGCCGTTGTATAATTTATGGCTCTGAGCCATGCTAACAATGTGTCTTCATCCAGCTTTCCCGTTTTAGCCTGACGTTTATTGTCCTCATGATGAAAGTAACTTCGAGGCAATTCACCGTACCAGAGCGGATCGATAGCAAACCTTATTGCCTGTGCGGAGTCGCCAGCAAACACCCATTGCTGAATATCTGTGAGTCCGTATTTATCCATCAACTGTCGTATATCTGCTTGCTGGTTATTACTGTCAGTCGATACCATCACCAGGTTAGCTTTCGGGTGCTGCTGGTGAAATCTGCCGAGTGCAGGCAGCTCGTCGATACAGGGAGGACAGTCCACTGACCACAGCACCAGCAAAAAAGCATCGTCCTGATATAGTTTCATAATTTTTTTATAACTGCCTGTCTCAAACTGGCTTAGCTGCATTTCTGCACGGGCAAGTTGAGGTAGTGACAAGGCTGCAGTCAGCATTAGCAGTGTGAGTATGAGCTTATTGGTTAAAATAGATAATTCACTGCTTTTCATTATATTAATCACTCAGTTGGAGAAGCTGAAAGCCTTCGTTTTTCGTCTGCCATTGAAGGAATACCTGATCCTTATCTCGAATCAGAAACGGGTGATCAGCTTCAGCATCGGTGACTGCAAGCTTTTTCGCGGCACTCCAGCTGTCACCATTGTTTTCTGATCGCTGTAGCCAGATGCTTGCCTGTTTACCATCAAATTGTTTCCACACCAGCCAGACGTGTTGACCAACACTGATTACGTTCGGATGTGAGGCGGCAG
>JBFFVI010000073.1:0-8277 GCA_041570895.1 Gammaproteobacteria bacterium | reverse complement strand
TTATCGAACAGCTTCAAATGCTCTAAATCATCAACACCTTAGGAAAATTGTTTATTTATCGCTGAGGGTTCGTCGCACCGCCATCCTTGGCTCCTTGCGGAATACGACCACCATGGACGGTGAAGTGCAGATATTGCAGGAGCATATATCTGTCCGACCTTCCATGGGCATAACCGCACCGACATCCTGGCTCCTTGCGGAATACCGCCCTTCCATGGGCATAACCGCACCGACATCCTGGCTCCTTGCGGAATACCGCCCTTCCATGGGCATAAAAAAGCCGCCCGTGAGGGCGGCTTTATCACCAAGCTTGCCGTATTTTTCCTAAATACTGCTCATCAAAATTGTTACTTACCGGGAACCGTTGTTAAACCCAGAATTTCCCAATCCTGCATGCCACCACGGTACCATTTAATTTTATGTGCTGGGTAACCAATTTTTAGTAGATTTTGGATGTTATTAGGTGACTGACCACACCACATGCCATTACAGAACATGACCAATGTCTTAGCATTACTGAAATTGAGCAGGCCTTCGCTTTCTGTTACCGCAAACTCACTCTCCAAAATTTCAAGAATAGAAACTGGATCCGCGCCTTTCGCCGGGTTCAGCTTAGTCCATGGAATATTTTTCGCACCTGGAATCGTACCTTTTTCCACCCAGTCAGGCGTACGTGAATCAACCACTAAAATAGAATTATCGCCAGCAGACATCTTGCTGATGTAATCAATCACTTCGCGCTCAGCAATGGTTTCAACACCCGGGGCTAAAATAGCAGGCTGGATACAAAAGGGTGGACATGGTCGTGATGTTTTTGCAAAAGCCGGTTTCACCGTATTGTTATTATCCTGATTACGGGTGATTTTCACCTCGGCACCATTATGTTTAACCGTAACATCCATCATATCTTTTACAATAGCTACAGGTTTGCCAGCGCTCACGTTGGCAGAAAATACTAAGCTTGCAGCAAATGCCGCGACTATAAGTTTTGATCTCATCATTAGAACTCCTCAGAGCAATTATTGTTTATTGGTTTTTTTGTTAATTAAATTTACATCTCGAACAAGTGGCTGCTTTTATCGATGTAACTATGGGATTATTCGCAATCAGGTTCTTCCTCTTCTGTTTTTTTATCTCCTTCTTCTGTTTTTTTGTCTCCTTTCTCATCGCCATCGTTAAACACAAAACAAGAGCTGAACTCGGGCTTGTTCACCGCAGCATGAGAAGGGGCATATACAGCCGTCAGCAGCAATAGGGGGATTAATTTAATTAACAGTTTCATTCATGACTCCAGAATATCTTTACTTCTCGCTGAAAAAGAATAACAGAGTAAATTAATAAAAACAGGTCAAAATGTCATGTTTTACAGTAAATCCTTTCCGTTTTGTCAGTTTTATCCTGACAGATCATATGACACCGTTTTTAACTCCGGCGTTAAGACGGGCTTCTAGATAACAGATTCTGACGGCAGCCTCAGTGATCTAGAACAGATTCGTTAGAAAATAGTTGTTCTATGGTTTCGCGTTGTCGAATGACTTTAAACTTCTCGCCATCGACCATAATCTCGGCGACACGTGGGCGGGAGTTGTAATTTGAGCTCATGGTAAAACCATACGCTCCAGCTGAGCGCACCGCCAGTAAATCACCCTGTTCAATGCTCAGGTCTCTTTCTTTACCTAGAAAATCACCGGTTTCACAGATTGGACCGACCACATCATAAACTTTAGACTTCGTTTTTGCTGATGACGGCGGTGTAAGCACCGGTTCAATGGCCATCCAGGCCTGGTATAGCGCTGGGCGCATCAGGTCATTCATTGCCGCATCGACTACCGCAAAGTTTTTTTCTTCATTATGCTTTAGATACAGCACCTTTGTTAATAATATACCGGCATTACCAACTATCGCTCGGCCGGGTTCAATCAAAATTTCGAAATCCCTACCAGCCAGCCGTTCCAGTATCGCGGCCATCTGTTCTTCCGGCAGCGGTGGGTTTTCATCCTGGTAACGGATGCCCAGGCCGCCGCCCAGATCCAGATGATGAAGACTGATATCTATTTCGGCCAGTCGATCAACCAGTGCCAATACGCGATCCAGCGCATCAACAAAGGGGCTAACTTCGGTCAATTGTGAACCTATATGACAATCAACCCCCATTACTTTCAGGTGATCAGAATCCGCAATGTGTTGATATACTGGCACGACGTCATCAATCGCTATGCCAAATTTATTATCTTTTAATCCCGTTGATATATATGGATGTGTTTTTGCATCAACATCAGGATTAACCCGTAATGACACAGGAGCTTGCACCCCCTTGTCAGCCGCTACCCGCTCTAATAATTCGAGCTCCGCCTGTGACTCCACATTGAAACAACGAATACCCACGTCAAGTGCACGTGCCATTTCTTCTGCTGTTTTCCCTACCCCTGAAAAGACAATTTTATCGGCACTGCCGCCCGCCCGTAGAACTCGCTCGAGCTCGCCCATGGAGACGATATCAAAACCGGAACCAATTTTTGCCAGCACATTTAACACAGCCAGGTTCGAATTGGCTTTAACCGCATAACAGACCAGGTGCGGCTGTTCGCCCAGCGCCGAATCAAAAGCCTTCCAGTGCCGCTCTATAGTGGCTCGCGAATACACATAACAGGGCGTGCCCCAATCATCAATGCGTGCGCTAATATCAACATCTTCTGCCCACAAACGGCCTTCTTTGTAATTAAAATAATCCATCGTTATAGTGTTTATCTAAGACCCTTTGTCTTTTTCTTGCGTGGGATTTTCGGGATTAGTTTCAGGCAGATATAAATCACCCTGCATACCGCAGGAAGACATGATAAATAATGATAATAAGACTAAAATTTTCACCGCGTTCAAATATATTACTTTCATCGTTGTTAATCGAATATTATTACAATATTCGATTAACAACGAAACCTATTTTTATATATCCCTAAAAAATAAAACCCATAGAAAATACTTTATTATGTCTGACCTTGATTCCATCGTTATCGAAACACAACCTGATCCGGATGCCGCTATCATTTGGTTGCACGGCCTTGGCGCAGACGGTAATGACTTTGTACCAATCGTTGAACAATTACAGCTACCATCACATTTTGCGATTCGATTTATCTTTCCTCACGCCCCGGTACGGCCTATCACCATCAACCAGGGATATCATATGCCCGGCTGGTATGACATTAGCAGTCTTTCCATCGTTGATCAGGAGGATGCGGCCGGGATAAGAGAGTCCTCTGCCATTTTAACTGAGCTTTGCCAGGAACAGGAGGCCAGTGGCATAGACAGCAGCAGAATTATCGTTGCCGGTTTCTCACAGGGAGGCGCTATCGCCCTGCACTGCGGCTGCCGTTATCCGCGACCACTGGCTGGCATCATGGCATTATCAACTTATCTGGCATTGCCCGATACTCTGGAAGATGAAATTAGTGACTACGCTAGTGAGATACCGGTCTTCATGGCCCACGGCCGGCAGGACGACGTCGTTAACATCGAATACGGTAAGCAAGGTTTAGAGCAGCTGGAAGCCAATACTATTGAAGTGCAATGGAATGAATATGACATGGGCCATGCCGTTTGTGTAGAAGAAATTCAACATATAAGCCAATGGCTTTCACAACAACTAGCCGTTGATTTCTAGCTCTCCTATACTAAAAACCCGTCCTTTCAGTATAGTTTTATTAGATTTGTTCGCTTAAATCAGACGCTTTGACTATTATTTTATGTATATAGGAGTAAGGTTACTTTCTAATCACTTTTGTTCAGCGGTTACAGCTATGGATAAATCAGAATTAAAACTCAGCGTAGATCTTGCTCCTGCTGAACCGCTATGGAAACTGGCACCCACCCGTGATGAAAATGGTGGACCGGTGAGCGACGTATTAATGATTATCCCTAAACTTAAAACACAGCCTGAACAATATATAAAAGATACCCTGGCTAATATTGAATTTGCGCTCAAACAATTTAGTGATGAAATCTTATTTGCTAATGTAGATATGAAACTTAATACTCTCTGGGTTTCGTTCAAGGCCGTGCCCGGTGTTTATGTTGATATCGTCTCAACGTTAAGAACGAACGTTCCTGAAGCAGTACTGGTCGGTGATACTCACTCACGCGTAGCTAAAGATTAATCTATAGGAACACATATGTCACAGGCTGTCGTGGACGCTAATGCATTCGCCGAAATGAAAGAATTAATGGGCGATGACTTTAAAGACATTGTCTCAATGTGTCTGCAAAGTCTCCCCGAACAATTAAGCCAGATAGAAAAAGCCATAAAAACCCGGAATGTCGATACTTTGTTTACCATATCGCACAAAATGAAAAGTTCATGTGGCAGCATCGGCGCCTTTGGCCTTGCCGAAAGAGCAGAAGCGATAGAAATTATTAGTCGTAATGGCTCTACGCAGATACCTGAACAGACTCTTAATGATTTACGTGATGCTACCGAACAGGTTATATCGCTCTTAAATACCGAGCTTAATCAATAAATCTAATTTAATGAGTTACGATATTCGACCGGCGATTTTCCTGTCCACTTTTTAAAAGCTCGGGAAAAAGCACTTTGTTCTGAGAATCCTAACAGGAAGGCAATATCGCTCATCCGGTTCATCGGATTTTTTATATACTGTTTGGCTACCATCTCACGTACGCCATCCAGTAAATACCTGAAAGTGGTTTCATGCTCCTTTAATCGACGCTGCATACTGCGGCCGCTCAGATTAAGCTCACGTGCCACCATGCTATCGGTTACCTGACCATCAGGTAAATTTTCCAGAATGATTGACTGTACCTGCTGAACGATATCGCCTTTCTTAATCTCCACCAGGTACTTCATCAATACCTCATCATGCATCAGCGCTATCTGTTTATTGCCTGAAGGCAATACTCGATCAGCGTCAGCCCTTGCAATGGTCAAACTGCTTTGCTCAGTATCAAACTGTATCTCTGTTCGAAAATAATCCGTTATCTTCTTCGAGCATGCCGGTTGCGGATGAGCGAGTTTTATTTCCGTCGCCACCAGCTCGTCTCCAAAATTAAATCTGCACATATGCATTAGAATGGTGAGTACCAGATCATGGTGCTGCGGCAGCGTAAAAATCGAATTTTCAAGATCCACACTAACCTTTAAACCCGTGGGCGTATCCTTTAAATCCAGGTTTAAATCTTCCGTAACCACATGTATATAGCGAACCGCACGTTTAAAAGCTCGCCGTAAGGTGGAACTTGCCAGCCAGGCATAACCTAAAGCGCCCATCTGTGAGGGATGCCAGAACTCTGCCATTTTTATCGCGAAACAGGGGTCTTCAATGACGTTAGCTGCCTGCTCCCAAAGGGTATCTACACTACTAATACTTATCCGTGCATTTGGATTTAACAATAACTCAGGACTAATACCCGCCTTTTTATATAGCGGCTCAGGATTTATACCGACACTTTCCAGATACTTCCATAACAGGCTCGTAGCCGGTGCAAAATGCGTTAAAGACATGGTTTTTCCCTATACTATTTAGATAAACAATATAGCATCTGATGATTATTTTTTACGGGCAAGGGCTATAGCTTTTCTCACCTGCTCGGGCGCTGTACCACCAACATGATTACGCGATTGAACAGATCCCTCCAGTGTTAACACCTCAAATACATCCGTTTCTATCTTATCTGAAAACTGCTGTAGCTCTTCTAACGTTAACTCACTTAAGTCCTTACCTGTGCTCACGCCCATGGCAACAGCTTTACCCACCACTTCGTGAGCATCACGAAACGGCAGGTTTTTCCGTACCAGGTAATCGGCAAGGTCGGTCGCTGTAGAAAATCCCTGTTTGGCTGCTTTATACATATTGTCATGTTTACAGGTAATAGCCGGCACCATGTCAGCAAAGGCGCGCAAACAACCCAATACCGTATCCACGGTATCAAACAGGGGCTCTTTGTCTTCCTGGTTATCCTTGTTGTACGCCAGTGGCTGCGATTTCATTAAGGTTAACAAACTAACCAGGTTTCCATTCACCCGGCCCGTTTTACCACGCACCAGCTCTGGCACATCCGGGTTTTTTTTCTGCGGCATAATGGATGAACCGGTACAGAAACGATCAGGCAATTCGATAAAGTCAAACTGCGCCGATGCCCATATCACCAGTTCCTCAGACATGCGTGACATATGTACGAGCAGGATGGCCGCGGCGGAACAAAACTCGATGGCAAAATCACGATCGCTCACCGAATCCAGAGAATTTTGCGTTGGGCCACTAAAACCAAGTTCTCTAGCGGTAAATTCTCGGTCGATCGGGTAACTGGTTCCCGCCAGCGCAGCCGCACCCAGAGGTGACACATTCATCCGTTTCTGACAGTCAGCGAAACGTTCAGCATCTCGTTTTAGCATTTCAAACCAGGCCATCAGATGGTGGCCAAAGGTTACCGGTTGCGCCACCTGCAAATGCGTAAAGCCAGGCATGATAGTTTCTGCTTCACGCTCAGCCACAAGCAGGATACCTTGCTGGAGCCTTGTTGTTTCATTAATAATGAACTCGATTTGCTCACGCAAATAGAGGCGTATATCGGTTGCCACCTGGTCATTCCTCGAGCGCCCAGTATGCAGGCGTTTACCGGCATCACCTATCAGCTCGGTTAAACGTGCTTCTATATTCATATGTACATCTTCACGCGTGATCGACCAGTTAAATTCTCCAGCACTGATCTCCTGCTCGACTTTATCCAGCCCGGCTAAAATAGCGGTTAAATCTTCTTCACTCAGTACGGCAATTTTATTGAGCATTTTTGCGTGTGCTCGAGAGCCGGCGATGTCCTGTCTGTACATCCGCTGATCAAACTGCACAGAAGCCGTAAACGCTTCAACAAAAGCGTCCGTCTGCTCACTAAAACGGCCACCCCAGGCAGAATTTGTCTCCGTCTCTATATTTTGTTTTTTATCACTCATATTTATTCTATGATTTTATTTTTCGGTTTTAGTATTTAAAAATTTCCAGCAGTATATCAAACACTGTGTTCTACAATATTTTTAGCTAAAAATAATTTTTTGACTGTTCGATACCTTGCTTTCCATGCGGTCTCGTCTATCTAATGTAAATGACTGAAAACATTGTAAATAATACATCAAAAAAAGATCCGCTGTTAAGTCTTCCACTGTTGCCTAACTTTTGCGATGTACGTATTCTTTTTGTACTAGTGTTACTTACTGAGGTGCTGGCTATCATCTTCGCCATGGCGGCGGCTTCCGATAGCGAGCAATTCTGGGATTATCTGGCTCTCAGTTCACTACTAATGTTATGGATTGCTTTATTAAATGCCGCAGTTTTATGCCCTCTACGCACCTGGTTACACAAACTCAAAGATTCTCTTTGCCTGATAATATCCTTTTGTTTGATGATGAGCATCAGCTTACTGGTCGCCTTACTCGCCAGCAAAGCGGGCTCATTACTCTATTTAGAGCTTGATAGCAGCTTGAACTCGCTATTCTTGTTACGTGTAATGACCATCAGTAGCGTCATTTACTTCCTGCTACTGCGTTATTTTTATACTCAGCATCAGTGGCAGCTTAATCTTGCTGCACAGAGCCGAGCTGAAATACAGGCCTTACAGGCCCGTATCCGACCTCATTTCCTATTCAATAGCATGAACACCATTGCCAGTTTGATCGCCATATCACCAGAGGCCGCTGAAACCGCCATCGAAGACCTCTCTGACCTGTTTCGTGCAAGTCTAAGTGAAACAAACATGCATCGTTTAAAAGATGAAATTGAGCTAACTAAAAGTTATCTTGCGATTGAGTCATTACGACTGGGTGATCGCTTACAGATCGAATGGCATATTGATGATAATTTACTCGATACAGTCATCCCCTCCCTCAGTCTTCAGCCCTTGGCGGAAAATGCGATATATCATGGTATTGAACCTATCGAAAAAGGTGGAAAAATTCAAATTTCTGCACTACAAATAGATAACAAACTAATGTTATCCGTAAGCAACCCTTTGCAGGGCGATGAACAATCGTCAAACTTTAGTAAAAAGGGCAATCAAATGGCGCAGGACAACATCAGACAACGCCTGAAACTCGTCTATGGCAACAAGGGCGCGTTTTCAATAAATGACACCAAAGACAATTATACAGTTTCTCTTTTAATCCCTTTGGATGTTAAAAATGAACGTTTTGATAGTTGATGACGAACACCTTGCCAGGCAACGTTTAAGAAAATTATTATCTGCAACATCTGAATATCAGGTCGTCGGTGAAGC
>JBFFVI010000072.1:0-8316 GCA_041570895.1 Gammaproteobacteria bacterium | reverse complement strand
GGTGCTGCTGCCAAAGAGATCAGCCAACAACGAAAATACAACAAAGAGTTACTGCGTGAAAACAACAGACTCTCCAGTTTAAAACATCGATAAAGGATACTATTGTGGCTATAGAAGTTTTATTTGGCTGGATCGCTTCATCACTTTGCACACTGATTCTTGTGCCGCAAATAATTAAAGCATTTAAAACACGTCATACCGATGACGTGTCCATGTTCATGCTTATATTATCAGTTGCTGGTAATGGCTTCTGGGTTGCGCATGCCTCGATGACGAATAACACACCGTTAATCTTTGGCGCTGGCCTGATCGGTGTAATGAGCATCATCCTGATAATCTTTAAATACCGCTACGATAAAAAATAAAACATGGACACTCCGGTTCTATATAGCTTTCGCCGCTGTCCTTACTGTATGCGTGCGCATATGGCGCTAAAAAAAACGGGTATCAAAATAGAGCTACGCGAAGTCAAGTTAAGCGCTATGCCAGAGGAAGCATTAGCCATCTCACCGCAGAAAACCGTGCCAGTATTAGCTCTAACCGATGGCACTGTTATCGATGAAAGCTGGGATATCGTCAAATGGGCACTAATGCAAAATGATGTCGATAACTGGCTAGGGAAAAATAACGAGTTCTTACTCGATGCTGAAATTTTGATAGAAACAAATGATTATTCGTTTAAAACCGACCTCGATCATTATAAATATGCCGATCGGTATCCTGAACATAGCGAAGATCACTACCGACAAAAATGCGAAGAATTCATCGCAGAACTCGAAGACATGCTGACTGAGCATCACTACCTGTTATCTGATCAGTTATCGTTAGCCGATATCGGTGTATTTCCATTTATCAGACAATTTTCACTGGTCGATAAACAATGGTTTGACCAGGCGCCATACACCAGAGTGCAGCAATGGCTTAACAAGATGATTATATCTGATTTATTCCAGAGCATATTTCAAAAGCATAAATTGTGGAAAGCAGGGGATACTGCTATCTACATCTAGATTTTTGTTTTAGCATTTCCATGGTGTTCAAAATCGAAAATGCCACTGAGAACGAGCGCAGTCTTTCTCAGTCAGTGATTCAGGTTATCGAGCTGCTGGGCATGTATCACGCTGAATTAGCCAGGATACTGGGGCAACAATGTGGTGATGTGGGTGAGTTAACATCTGGACGGCGCTGTATTCAAAGGGACTCTGATGCCTGGTCACAGGCAAGCTTATTCGTAAAAACTTATAACCTGTTATTTGACTATTTTAATGGCGATAGCGTCGCCATGTACCACTGGATGCGGGCGCATAATAAAGAACTCGAAGGAGCCCCGCATTTTCTTATTGTAGATGCGGGTAAATTACAAATTATCCATGACTACCTGTTACAGGCCACGCAAAGAAAAATCAGCTAACTGATCCAACCTCGTTAGAAAGCTAAACATAATCAATAACTTCAGATCGATATACCGTTTGTCGGAAAAACGGTAACACGGTGTCATTTTTTCCTCAGAAACTGTTGATAAATTGACACCTGTTGTCTATATTTAAACTCATATTATGTCGAACATAAAATAATATATAAATTTCAAATAGAAATAGTTAGTAATACCAAAATCAGTTTGCACCAGCATTCGCTAGCAACGATAAATGCCCCAAAATCAATAGTTAAGTACATTTACCTGTACTAACAATACATAAATCATCAGTTAATTGTGCTTCTAAACGAATCACTACTGTATTTATTTGGGATATTACGATGGATCTACAACCAAGCACTACTTCGCAAATTATTACCAACACTGGTGATATGTCTGTAAATAAATACAAAAAAGTAATTGATAAAGTGCTCAACTGCGTAAATGATCACATGCTGGTGTTAATGAATCAGATGATTAGCACTGCTGATGAAAAATTATTTGACCAGTCTGAAAAAGCACAAAATGATGAAGAACGTATGAAATTTATGGACTGCACCAAAATATTTCGTACTGAAAAAAATGATATTAGCCGCCACTTTTTCATTAATTTAAATAACTCACTAAGAACATCTGAAATCGACCCAATGGCTAATGATGAAGACCTGAGACTGGTCGATCAGGATGAGATGGAAGAGATGGTAGCAATAACTACCATGCACTCAAAAGCCATGAGCCTCTATGGCGTAGAAGTTAACCACCTGGAAGCACGACTCGAATACCTTGAGATCATGTGTGAAGACATCTTCGACAAAGAATCACTCGATCCAAAACACATTTGTGAAATATTTCAGAAAACCATCGAAAACCTTGAGATCGATATAGAAGTTAAATTGATTTTTTATAAATTATTTGACCAGCAAGTATGTTCAAAACTTGGCGTGATGTATAAAACCGTCAATCAGATATTCATCGATAATGACATCATGCCAGAAATCATTATGAACACGACAAAAAATGAAGATGTCGAAGATGATGAAGAACAGGTTTCATCACGTGTTGCTACCTATTACGACCCTAACGAAAATGTAGCCACCGACTTCATCCCCAGAACGAAAGAAGACATCAGTCGTGTAGTCAATGAATTTATGACTGGCGAGATGACTATTACCGGTGACGAGATCGAACTACCAGAATCTTTTTTACGTGCACCGACACAGAAGGATCTCGATGGCAAGAGCTGTTACGAGAGAAAGGAAGTTGTCAAAGCACTATCAAAACTTCAACGCAAATTATCATCCATTCATGATGGTTCAGGAAACATCACGCCAGAAGAAATAAAACAGGAACTTCTTAATCATATAAGTAATGAAAATGGTGGTGTATTAGACAAGCAGGTCAGCTTGCTCGATGAAAGAAGTATTGATTTTGTTGGTATGATGTTTGGTGCCATAGCTGATGACACGACGGTATCAGAAATCATGACTAACCTGATCTACCAGTTGCAGGTGCCGGTGATGAAAGTAGCCATGTCTGATAACACCATGTTTGAGGACGACGAACATCCCGCAAGAGCGACCGTCGACCTGCTTACCGCTGCCGGTAAAGGCATCAATAGCGAAGAAGACCGTCTTTACAGCGAATTAGAGGCCATCGTTGATAATATCCTTGACGACTTTGATGTTGATATAGAAGCGTTTGAAAAAGCCGTCGATGAGCTAGAAAGCATCATCCACAAAGAAGAAGCATTAACCGCCGAGACAGAAAGGCAGCAACAGAAACAGATACTACAGGAACACGCACGTCACATCGTCATCACACAGTTAAAGATGGTTTCATGTAATAAAAAAATACCAAGCAATGTAAGACCACTAGTATTAAAGCATTGGTCAACCCTGATGCTCAATCGTTATATTCGACACGGACGCGACAGTTCTGAGTGGCTGCAATCAGTTTTACTACTAAAACTGTTACTTAAATGCGTACAACCCATTCGTTTTCAGTCTCAATACAACCTGGTCAAAAGTAATCATATGGCACTTATCGAAGCCGTTAATGATGAACTCTATGAGACACAGCAGGATAAAAATGATATATCCAGCCAGGTCAATGAACTAAAAGAATATTTTTCAGCAATGATCAATGAATACGGTCTAAAAATTGTTGACGAAGATAATAATGAATTATCTGCTGAAGAGTTAATCGATGATTCAACTGCGGACAGCGAAGAAGAACTGCAGCAGATCAAACAACAAACAGAGATTGCAAAACAGAAGATAGCCCAGTTAACCAGCAATACCAAACCGGGTGTCTGGTATGAGATCTACAATGGTGAAGACAAAGCGATAAGACGTCTTAAACTTTCAGTTATCTTAACCGACGCAGCACAACTGATATTTGTCGACCGCAAAGGAATCAAAGTGATCGAAAAAGATGCCGAAGAATTTGCCAGGGAGCTCGAAGAAAATCGCTCTCGTGTATTAGCCGATCATTCAACCTTCGACCATGCTTTAGGCAAAGTCATCAGCTCTCTTGCTGCTTAATTTATGTACAGCTTAATCTGGAAGAATCGTTTAAGTTTTGGAATATCTGGTTCAGGATATTTTCACTACTAGTGTAATCGATCTGAATATTGCTTAGCACATTATCATGTAACAAAAGCAGACTGGGAAAACTGCTTACGTATAAATCTCTGCTTAACTGCAAATCATTTTGCAATGCTGCTATACACGCTTCACTGTTTATATCGACAGCAAAAGCTTCACCATCGAGTCCGATGTCCCAGGCTATCTGTATCAGCACGTCGATATCGGAAGGATTTTTTGCGTGCAGATAATATGCCTGCTGAATGGCATATAACATTTTACTTTCTGCTTGCGCAGCTTGCATACCGGCAGCAATAACTGCGCGACAGGCAGGGTAGGTAGAACGTCGTGGCTGGCACTGTGACCAGAAATCATAATTGAACTCCGTGCCAGGTATCTGTTGCTGAATTCTTTGCCAATTGCTGCGAATAGACTGCTGCATACTTTCAGGCATAGGCTGGTCGCTGTCGGCTGCAAGCCCGCCTAAAACATATCGAATATTTACTTTACCGGACAATGCTGCCATCACCTGACTCCATGTCACTCGAAATCCCCAGCACCAGCTGCACATGGGGTCATGGATATAATAAAGGGTAGCCGACGGATCATTCATTATTTTAATTAGACGCTGATGAAGAACGGCTCACCTCGATCTGTTGAGCCCATTCTGGCTTAACACATAGCGATCGGTTTAAAAGCATCGAAGCTTGTTTTAGTAGTGAAGATTTAGCCATAGACACATAGATACGCACAATCGCTCGCCACACTAACATCGAAAGAACTGTTTTCGGTGACATCAAATGATTCTCCGGCAGTAAATGTGACTTTCTCACTATCAGCGTCAAACTTGATGCTCATCTCACCACTGACTACGGTCATTTTCTCTTTGTCTGCGGTATTGAAAACATAGTCACCAGCGGCCATGACACCTACTGTGGCGGGTTTATCCTGTCCCTGAAAAGCAATTGACTTAACTTTGCCATCGAAATACTCATTAGTTTTAAACATTGGTTTTCCCTCATAAAAAATATGCGCAGATGCTGAACTATTTATTACTAATAAACAAGATTAATCACGATATAATTCACCCTTTATAAGGTGTTGATATTGAAATAATTATTAGAATATTATAGAATCCTAATATTTGAAAAGAGGCAAACGATTTATGATTCAATATAATTGCGACTTTGTGCAAGAGAAGATAAATGAAGGCGGGCAATTAATCGATGTGCGCTCACCAATCGAATTCAATATGGGCGCACTAGACGGTGCGATAAACATGCCTATTTCAAATTTTCAGTCCCTGATGGACGAAATCGATGACACTAAACCGGTGTTATTATACTGTCGTACCGGCGCCCGCTCAGAAGCGGTTAAAAACTATCTGGTACAGTTAGGTTATGCCCAGGTGCATAATATAGGCGGCTTACAACAATTTGTTGGTTGCTAACTCAGCTTGTTATAATCATCAGCTGGCTAGCAGGTTAATCGATAATGACATATGAAATTACGGTAGAAAATATCAAATGTGGTGGTTGTGCGCATACCATCACCAGTAAATTGAATAACATGGATGTCATCGAAAGTTGCCAGGTCGACGTCGAGACTGGCGTTGTAACGATCAACGGAAATTCTGCCCATAGAGCAGAAGTTAGCCAGTTATTATTGAAGTTAGGTTACCCGGAGAGTGGCACGGCAGAAGGACTCAAGGCTGCCAAAGCCAGGGCAAAGTCATTCGTCAGCTGCGCTGTTGGCAAAATCAGTAGTTAATCTTATATCAGTTAACGCTAACTTCAGCTAGATCAGCCCTTAAGCTGTTGCTCGCTGCGCCAAAACATCCTCCTGGTGTTCAGTCTTTTGCCTACTCACCAGCAAAATAATATATTCTTAAGCCCGAAAGAGTTATCATTCGCCGCCAATGAAAACGCGTGAATTTGATTACCATCTGCCAGAGCATCTGATCGCTCAAAAACCCTGTGAAGTCCGCTCACAAAGTCGACTGCTGCATTATTCTCGTGCAGATAAAAGTATCGATCACCTGCAGTTTAATCAACTGCTGGATCTGATAAATCCAGACGATCTGCTGGTATTCAATAATACCCGCGTGATACCCGCACGAATTTTTGGATCTAAGGAAACAGGCGGCAAAGTTGAGGTTCTGGTCGAGCGTTTAACCGGCGAAAACCAGTGCCTTGCTCATGTCAAAGCCAGTAAAACACCGAAATCCGGAAGCAAAATCACTTTATCTGACAATGCTAAAAACCTGTCATTTACAGTGACCATGGAAGGTCGCCAGGGCGACCTGTTTATCTTAAGCTGCGATGCTGAACACTCGATGGCTGATATCATGGAGAGTATCGGCCACATGCCGCTTCCACCGTACATCAGTCGAGAAGATAGCGCTGATGATTTTTCTCGTTATCAGACAGTTTATGCTGAAACACCAGGCGCAGTTGCTGCACCGACAGCCGGTTTGCATTTTGATGAAGACTTACTGGCCAAATTAGAAAATAAAGGTGTAGCATCAGCTTTTGTCACATTGCATGTCGGTGCGGGCACGTTTCAGCCGGTACGTTGTGAAAACATAGAAGATCACCCGATGCACTTTGAGTACCTGGTAGTACCGCAGGAGACCGTCGATAAATGCCAGCAAACTCGTCAGAAGGGTGGTCGCATTATAGCGGTAGGCACAACGACTGTGCGCTCACTAGAAACTGCTTCGATCAGCGGGCGGCTTCAGGCCTATGCTGGGGAAACTGATATATTTATCTATCCCGGTTATGAGTTCAAATCAATCGATGCACTGCTAACTAACTTTCACTTACCAGAGTCGACCCTGCTGATGTTGATCAGTGCACTCGCTGGTAAAGATCAAATCATGCGTTGTTATGCAGAAGCAATAGCAGAAGAATATCGCTTTTTTAGTTATGGCGATGCTATGCTGATTGATTAATAATAGCTATAAAATACTTTATAAAAACAATATAAGATACTGATGTTATTTAACTTAATAAAAGAAGATAGTGGCGCAAGGCGCGGTCGTCTGGAATTTGATCGCGGCAGCATCGAAACGCCGGCATTTATGCCTGTTGGTACCTATGGTACGGTCAAAGCGATGACACCAGAGGAATTAACGGATATTGGTGCGGAGATCATCCTCGGCAATACCTTTCATCTGATGTTACGCCCAGGCACTGAGATCATTCGCAAACATGGCGACCTGCATGATTTCATGCACTGGGAAAAACCTATCCTCACCGATTCCGGTGGTTTTCAGGTCTACAGCCTGGCTAAAATGCGCAAGATTAGCGAAAAAGGTGTGTTGTTCAACTCACCCGTTGACGGTCGTAAGATCGAATTAACACCAGAATATTCCATGCAGGTGCAGAAAGAACTGGGTTCAGATATCGTCATGATATTTGATGAATGCACTCCCTATCCAGCGACAGAGCAGGAGGCGATGGAATCCATGCAATTATCGCTACGCTGGGCAGAACGCTGCAAAACGGCGCATGAAGGTAACCCTTCAGCATTATTTGGTATCGTGCAGGGCGGCATGTACGAATCTCTACGTCACGAATCGGCAGAAACTCTGACCGGACTTGATTTTAATGGTTATGCCATCGGCGGTTTATCCGTTGGCGAACCCATGGAAGAGCGCAACCAGGTCCTCGATTATACCGTACCAAAACTGCCCGATCAGAAACCACGTTACCTGATGGGTGTTGGCCGTCCTGAGGATATCGTAGAAGCGGTGAAACGCGGTATCGATATGTTTGACTGTGTTATTCCAACACGTCATGCACGCACCGGATTCCTGTATACATCGAAAGGTATCCTGAAGATCAGAAACAGCCGTTATCAGGATGATACCCGGCCAGTTGACGAAAACTGCCAGTGTTACACCTGCAAGAACTATTCGCGCTCATATCTCCGGCACCTGGATAAATGCGGTGAGATCCTGGGCTCTCGTCTAAGTACTATTCACAACCTGTATTATTATCAGCAGCTGATGCGCGATATTAGAAACGCGATTGAAAATGATCGCTTTGATGCATTTGTTGATGAATTCTATGCTGCTATGGCTGAAACCAGTCATTCTGATTAACCGTCTCCAGCTAAATCTTCGATAATCTCTACCATGAGAAAATATTCAAGATATATCGATGTTTGCGCTACATTTATGGCATAATACCGCGCCATTAAAGGCGCTAAAATAACGCCTGTGTATTTTTGATTTCAAGAGGTTTATTATGAGTTTTTTCATTTCTGATGCTATCGCAGAAGCGGGCGCAAATACGGCAGCACCATCTGCAG
>JBFFVI010000071.1:0-8342 GCA_041570895.1 Gammaproteobacteria bacterium | reverse complement strand
GCGCTCGCTGTATTCACTCGAAAGCCTGCAGGGCGTGGAACATGCCGAAGGTTTTCGCCTGGTACCGGCAAACTTCAAGTTTGAACACCGTTTCTACCGCACCGCCCTGCACGGCATCGAACCCGACGGCAGCCTGTACCGGCTGCTCGATACCGATCTCAACATCATCGAGCTGCCAGAAGACGGCGTCATCCTCACCGACTACCTGGCCGAGCTGCTGCACATCAAGACCGGTGACATGCTCACCATCGAAGTTCTGGAAGGGCGGCGCATCACGGTGCAGGTGCCGGTCGCCGGTACCGCCAAACAGTACCTGGGCCTCAACGGCTACATGCGCATCGAGTCGCTCAATGCCCTGTTGAAAGAAGGCTATGCACTCACCGGCGCATTGCTGAAAGTCGATGACCGCTACCAGCGCGATGTCTATGCCGAACTGAAGGAGATGCCGCGGGTGGCCGGCGTGGTCGAGCACGAGTCATCCATCGAGTCGTTCTACGACACCATCGCCGAGACCATCCTGTTCTTCACCTTCATCACCACGCTGCTCGGTTCCAGCATCGCCTTCGGTGTTATCTATAACAGCATGCGCATCGCGCTGTCCGAGCGTAACCGCGAACTGGCCAGCCTGCGCGTGCTCGGTTTCGAGCGCAACGAAGTCGCCTACATATTGCTGGGCGAACTGGCACTGTTCACCCTGGTCGCCATCCCGCTGGGTTTCCTCATCGGTTACGGCCTGTGTGCCTACATGGCCTTCCAGTTCGATTCTGATCTGTATCGTGTGCCGCTGGTGCTGGGCATCAATGTCTATGCCTTTTCCGCGCTGGTGGTCCTGCTGTCATCCATCGTTTCTGCCATAATGATCTGGCGCAACCTGGCCGATCTCGATATGGTCGCCGTACTCAAGAGTAAGGAGTAAGCCATGAACTTACCTTTCAAAAAACATCCTGTCATCACCGCTATCATCAGCCTTATCATCGTGCTGCTGATCTGGGGTTTCTGGCCGCAGCCGGTGTTCGTCGAAGCCATCACCGCAAAACGCGCACCGCTCACCATCACCATCGAAGAAGAAGGCCGCACCCGCGTGGTCGACCGATATATCATCTCGGCACCGGTCGACGGCGTCGCCTGCCGCCAGCAGCTCGATGTCGGTGACGAAGTAACACAGGGCCAGGTACTGCTCGGCATCACCCCGCTGGAATCACAGGTACTCGATCCGCGCAGCCGGGCACAGACCAAAGCACAGGTAGCAGCGGCTGAATCCGCACTGCATGCCGCCGAACAGCAGGCCGAAGCAGCAGAAGCGGCCGCCAAACTCGCCGTCATCGAACATAAAAGATTAAAACCGCTGGTGGAAAAAGGCGTGATCTCAACCGATGCGTTTGATAAAGCCGCTACCCAGGTAGAGACCACGGCAGCAACACAGCGCTCTGCCGACTTCCAGGTCGAAGTTGCAAAGTATGAATTGCAGGCAGCAAAGACCGTGCTGGAATACACCGCTAAAGACAGGCTGGCAGCGAAGGGCGAACCGGCAGAGCGTATACCGGTGATTTCACCGATCGACGGCAGGGTACTTAAAGTAACACGTGAATGCGAAGGCCCGGTGCGCACCGGTGACATGCTGCTCGAAGTCGGCGACCCCACCGTGCTGGAGATCGAAGTCGATGTGCTCTCCGCCGATGCCGTCAAGATCAAACCGGGCATGAAAGTCCTGTTCGAACGCTGGGGCGGGGAACAGCCATTGGAAGGTGTGGTACGCATCATCGAACCCGTCGGCTTCATGAAGATCTCAGCCCTGGGTGTAGAAGAACAGCGCGTGCTAATCATCTCCGACTTCACCTCACCGGCAGAGCAGTGGCAGCGCGTTGGTGATGGTTACCGGGTAGAGGCAAAATTTGTCCTCTGGCATGAAGACGATGTGTTGCAGGTGCCTGCCAGCAGCCTGTTCCGTTATAAGGATGGCTGGGCAGTTTTTGTGGTTGAGGACAATCGTGCTGTACGAAGAGTGGTCAAGGTCGGGCAGCGTAATGGACTGGTTGCACAGATACTTGAAGGGGTCAGTGAAGGTGAGGGTGTTGTTAATCATCCGAGTGATGATGTTGAGGATGGGGTGCGGGTTACTGGGAGGTTGTAGTTGTTAAGTGTTGTTTGATGATTCTGTTTTATTTATTCCAATGACGCGTTTGTATTTTGAAGATTGTTATAGGGATTAACATAGGTATTTGTTTTAATTGCATTTAGGGCTTGCAGGTGTATGATGTTGACGTAATTAAACACGTCAATTAGGCCACCTATTTGTAGTTAAGTGTTTAAAAACATAAGGAGCTATATTTAAATGGATAAGTCAATAATAAGAATTTTACTACTTATAAGTTTAATCTCTTTTAATGCGCATGCAGATTCTAACCTGCATGAAGTAGACCTCACTAAAATGACAAAACGAGGTCAGCTTATGTATGTTGAAACTGAGGGTCGTTATGTGTGGGTGGTATATAGAACGCTTAATTCAATAAAAAACCTAGAAGCAAACCGCCATCTCAAATATTCTAACGATCCAGAAAATATAAAAACTGATTATCGTTCATTAAATAAAGATTACTTTGTTGTCTTTGGTGGTTGCCCTGAAGCCGATGAGTTACCAAATTACTACCCAGATAAAGGTTTCATTTGTACTGCTAGTTGCGCTGAATTTGATATGGCAGGTAAGCCTAAAAATAGTTGCTCAGATAACAAACCAATGGCTATTCCTGTACACTACTTTAAAAACACAACAACAATTGTTATTCCAACTAATCAAGATGGCAACACTTAACAAGTCGTTCGTGCGGGACGCTCCGCTTCGCTGCGCCGCCCCACAACTCAAACGTTATGTGTAAATAATAAAAACAATGACTAAACACTTACAGGAAGTTCTCAATTCAGAAATACCATTAACCAGCCATATCGGCATACAAGTTGGAAAGCATACAGATTTATCATTAACACTACATGCCCCTTTAAAAAATAATACAAATCATAAAAGCACAGCATTTGGCGGCAGTATTTATTCAGTATCTGTTTTATCTGGCTGGGGTTTAATCTATTTACTTTTAAAGAAGCATAACTTACCAGGTCACATTGTCATTCAAGAAAGTAATATAAAATACATTAAGCCAGTTACAACTGATATAACTGCAAAATGCTCATTTACATCTATAGAACAACAGGATAAGTTTATAAATATGTATAAAAGAAAAGGTTTGGCAAGATTACAACTAGAAGCAAATATTCTTTGTAATAATGAAACAGCGGTAATCTTTAATGGCACCTATGTTGTACACACATAACAAGGCGCTGCACTGGAATTTTGTTACGCTGCGCTTCACAAAATCAAGTGAGCTCGGTCGTTATGTGTAATAAAAAATGAATAAAGAGGAGGTAGACAATGCCACATATTATAATTGAGTACCCGGAACAGGCGATGAAAGGTGTTGATATCCCTACGGTCTTAAAAACTGCACGTGATGCTGTTGTCGACAGTGGATTGTACAAGTTAAGTCAAATCAAAACCCGGGCGTATGCGTTTGGTGTGCATACCTATGCTGATGGCACTGACCCTTATATTCATATACAGGCAAGGATTTGTTCGGGGCGCGATGAAGATAACCGAAATCGAATGAGTCAGGTCATTCTTTCAGGAGTAAAAGCACTGGAGCTCCCTGTTTCGGTGATAACGGTTGAAGTGGTTGACATGGACCGAGCCTCTTATGCACGATAGGTTTAATCAGTCTAAATATCTATTAGGGAATAATGCACAATGAACATCATACAAGTAAAAACACATAACAATTCATTCAACATTGACCATTTTTACACGCCGCTTTGCTCTATGTAAAAATGGCAAGTTAATTCGAGCGTTAGCCTAATAAAAATGGAGGCATCATGAAAACTAATGAATTATCAACATGCTTCATTACAAATGAAGTAGATGCATGTCGTGAGTTCTATCAACATCATTTTTCAGCAAAGGCTATTTTTGATGCTGGCTGGTATGTCAATTTACGAATAGCCGGAGACGGGCCTTCCATTCAATTTATGCAACCGCAAGATAATATGCCGACATTTAGTGGTTCAGGGATCATGCTCAACTTCAATGTAGAAGATGTAGATAAAGAACATGCAAGATTAACAAAGGCTGGACTACAAACTGCTATGTCATTAGAGGATCATCCATGGGGTGATAGAGGCTTTTCCATTATTGACCCTATTGGCAATTCTGTTTATATCTATTCTGATCGTGAGCCTACAGATGAATTCAAACAATATTTCAAGGGCTAACAAGGCGCTCCAGTCGACCACCAAAAGCGGCGCTCCTGTCGTCGCTCTGCTTTTGGAGTCAACTGAGCTTGATCGTTAGAGCTACAAAAAAAAGAAAAAGAGAAATGGACATACTCACTGACAAACAACAAAAACTATATGACTCATTCTATGAATCAACCCATAATAATGAACACATAGATACTAAAACTGAAATACTTGTCGGCCTTTCAGCTGCCTTGGCAATGAACTGCTCTCCTTGTACAAGCTATTATTTAAAAGAAGCAAAAAAAGCACATGTAACTAAAGGCGAAATATCAGAAGTTTTGGCAAAAGTAATGGCCGTAGCTGCGGGGCAAAAAAGATTACAAGCACAAGAGGTTATTGAAAGTAATGGCATCGATCTTGAGTCATATTAATAAAAGCTCTAACAAGCAAGTCAAGACCGCTCGTTACCACTCGCTGGGGCTTTTAAAAAGCGGCGCTGCGCTCTGCTTTTTTAAAAGCCCCTTACTTAAGTCGTTAGATTATTAAAAAACATAAGTACAAATAATAAAGGAAGATACATGAACATAAATTATGAAGGTCTCATCCCAATTCTTGGTGGTATCTATGCACTATTAATTGTTCATGGAAAAGTTATTGTAAATAAAGACCCTGTAAAATTCGCAGAATGGAATAAAACATGGAAACCAAAAATTAATTGGTTAGCTCCTGCAGTTATAATATTTGGCTTTATGCTGCTGTTTCGTGTTTTATAAAAATAAATCTAACAAGCAAGTCAAGATCGCTCGTTACCACTCGCTGGGACTTTTAAAAAGCGGCGCCATGCTTCGCTTTTTAAAAGCCCCTTACTTAAGTCGTTATATTTGTGTAGAGATAAATATTTCTAATTGGCATAAAAAATGGAATTACTAAAAGCTTCTTCAATCCTTTTCGTGTTGCTTAATCCTTTTCTGATTAGTATATATCTCATTGATTTGATCAGAGATTTAACATTTAAAGAGTTTATGAAGGTCATGATGCGGGCCCATCTTATAAGTGGGGTTGTATTTGTTATCTTCGCAATCGCAGGGGAAAGTATTTTTGAAGATATTTTTAAAGTACGTTTTGGTGCCTTTTTAATATTTGGTGGTATTATTTTCTTATGGATTGGGGTTCAATCTATCTTTTCAGGAAAGGTTGTCTTAATAGAGACACGAGGTAATCCGGAACATATAGCCGGGGCGATAGCTATGCCGTTTATGATTGCTCCTGGAACAATAAGCGCAAGTGTGCTTATAGGATCATCGTTACCTGCGTCGAGTGCAACTATTGCTATTATTGTTGCAATGTTTTTTTCTTTGGTGTCGATAATTGTTTTTAAATTGATTCATGATCCGCTAAAAAAACGCAATGAACGCTTGTTAAACCGCTATGTCGAGGTTACTGGTAGGGTCGTCGCATTGTTTACGGGTACTTTTGCAATTGAGATGATTGCTAGAGGTATGGTGTTACTGTGGCCAAATTAATATAACGAGAAATTCCAGCTGACCTCCTACAACGTTAGCTGAATAGGTCGTACGCTTTTAATGAAGAGAGAAATGCAATAACCAGCATAGAGGAAGCATCATGAAGCGCCCAGCCCATATATCACTCTCTCTGCTCGTAGGCTTCCTGACCGTATTAGGCCTTTTTGCGCAAACCACTGCGAAATCCAGTTCCTACATGAACGCCGAGGAATCTGACCCCAGGCGGTTGGGCTGGATGACTGGCTCTCCCCCACCGGCTGAGAAGTTGATTATGCAGCCGGAATCAGATTTCTTTAGCTTCCCAAAGTTGCGCTGGACGGTTTGCCACATCCGGGAACTGATGCCCACAAAGCAAGTAAATAGAGGCATCGGCCCGCTGATCCCGCTTGAGCATGCAATCGATGACAGTATCGACGCCGTGAGCTTCACGCCCATGGGTGGGGAAAAGTCGATGACATGGAAGGAATCCCTGTCGGCGAATTATACCGACGGTATTCTCATCCTTCACAAGGGTCGGGTCGTTTATGAGAAATACTTTGGCTGTCTCGATGAGCTGGGCAAGCATGCCGCCATGTCGATGACCAAGTCGATTACGGGACTCCTGGCCGAGATCCTGGTGGTTGAAGGCCGGCTCGACGATAAAGAGAAGGTCTCCTCAATCATCCCGGAACTCAAGGATAGCGCGTTCGGCAGCGCGACTGTGCGCCAGGTCATGGACATGACCACGGCTCTCGACTACAGCGAGGACTACTCTGATCCAAAGGCGGACATCTGGATCTATTCAAAGGCCGCGAGCCCATTACCGAAACCAAAGGACTATGAAGGCCCAAACGGCTATTTTGAGTATCTGCAAACCGTCAAGCAGGACGGCGTCCATGGTGAAGCTTTCGGCTACAGGACGATCAACACGGATGCACTTGGCTGGATTATATCGCGGGTCACAGGAAAAGATCTTGCTCACCTGCTGTCGGAACGTATCTGGAGCAGAATGGGCACGGAGCAGGATGGATATGTGACCGTGGATGCCAAGGGAACACCTTTTGCGGGCGGCGGACTCAGTGCAGGCATGCGAGACCTGGGACGTATTGGACTGCTAATGCTTAACGGCGGCAAGATCAATGGACAACGGTTGTTCCCGAAAGAGGTTATAAAGAACATCCGAGCCGGTGGTGATAAAAAAGCCTTTGCCAATGCAGGCTACAAAACGCTTAAAGGCGGGAGTTACCGTAGTATGTGGTGGGTTCTCCATAACAAGCATGGCGCTTTTGCTGCACGTGGTGTTCATGGGCAAACCATCTATGTCGACCCAACCGCCGAGATGGTCATCGTGCGCTTCGCGTCTTTTCCCACGGCCAAGAACTCGCAGATTGACCCAACCTCGTTGCCAGCCTATCAAGCCGTGGCCAGGCATTTGATGAAAGAGTAACGGGCACATAAAAATGGACGAAAAAAGGCTCATCACCGGACGGCAACTCCGCTGCGCTCAATTGCCGCGGTGAGCTTAATCGTTATACGCAATAGTTGGAGATCATCAATGACTAAACAGAATCCTTTTATTTGGCAAGAACTTGTAACGTCAGACCAGGAGACCAGTGGTACATTCTTTAGTAAGTTATTTGGCTGGAAGTTAAAAAAAGTTGATGCGGGTGAATTTGGTACATACACGTTGTTTCAAAAAAATGGTGAAGATATTGCAGGCATGATGAATCCGACCAAGGATACGCCAGAAAAAGGCTCATATTGGCACTCATATATTGCAGTAGACAATATTGATGATTATGCAAAGCAAGCAGAAGAACTCGGTGGTAAAGTATTAGTCCCGGTGCATGAGGTACCTGATGTTGGGCGTATCTGTGCAGTTTCTGACCCTACAGGCGCAGTAGTTCATTTAATGCAACCTGTGGTTCGTTGATAAAAAAGAATAAAACAGGGGGCTGATTTAAAAACAAACCATGATTAAATTCGTTAAATTACTGCCAGCCTATATTTTATTTATTAGCACTTCCTATGCGTCAGTAAATATCCAGATCGATAATGATAAAAAAATCCATGACTTGATGATCGGTAGCTGGGTTACTTCACCAAAAGATGAGCTATACACCAAAAACTATGGCTCAATCGCCACTTATAAAAGCGACGGCACTCTTAATTACAAACAATTTACTGATACAACATGCACTATTCATGTCTCAACACTAAAAGCCAGGTGGTCAATCAACGATGGTAAATTAGTTATTGTCGTTAGCAAAGAACATCAGATAACTTATGGCTTGCCACCAACTATCATTGATATCGTCCATGAAATAACCAATAACAATGCAATACTTATTAATACTGAGGGCAGGTTTCAGCATCGGGTTAAAAGTGAAAAGTGCATATAATGATAATCTAACAAGTAGCTTAATCGGATGTGATAACACGCCACTTAGCATGGCATCAGGTGTCTTAAATGACTGTTAATCTCTTACTCAGGGCCGGGGCAATCTGGTTTGTTATTGCTATCCTGGCGATAGGAAATGGTGCTATTAGAGAAAGCAT
>JBFFVI010000070.1:0-8445 GCA_041570895.1 Gammaproteobacteria bacterium | reverse complement strand
GTGCCATTAACGATAAAGTCAATTGCAAAGCTTGATTTGGCGGTGGTGTATGTGCCGTCCAGCATCTCTCCAGATTTCTGAAAGTCTATCCCAGTGAAGCTGATTTTGACGGTGCTGTCACCTGTAACTATGAGACTCAAGTTGCCCGTTACCGCCAAAGTGTATCCATAGGGCATCGTATAATCTTCGGTAACTGTACCTGTCAGAGTACCATCTATAATAAAACCAAATCCATCATCGCAGTTGACAAAGGTGGCTGTGAAGGTATCTGAGGAACTGGTTTCGCCAAATACTTCATCACCTGAGGCAGACCATGTTCCGCTCTCAAAACAAGCACCGCTTTCATTATATGCAACCCCATATACCGGATCGATTCCAGAATTATTTAACCTGTCTTTTATCAATGGCAGGACTAAATCAAGTGCGCCACTTAATCCGATTACAGGGGTTGTTTCTACAGCAAGAGCTGCTGCAATACCATCTTCAAAAGTGCTTGCAGTTGCTACTGAAGCTGCAACAGTTGCTTCTGCATTGGCGGCGGTGATCTCAACTGCATTCGTCGGAACTGTAGGGGTAGGCGTAGGCGTAGCGCTGACAGGGGCGTCATCACTGCTGCTGCAGCCTGTAATTAAAAATAGCCCGGCAAAAAGAAGCATCGTTGAAGCTGAAATTGTTAGATATTTGTTCATAATAATCTCCCTTCTTTTATTAAAAATTAATGGTGTTACTGAATTATCTTGCATTAACCAGTATATAAAATATTTTTTACATGACATTGATATGGGTCAATATTTTACTTTATCTAACACGTTGATTTTACTGAAAAGTTTTTTGAGAAAAATGTTTTTTTACTATTATTCGCGGCCTTACAGGCGCTTAGTTCAGCTGGGTGAGCGGTGGACGGGGAGCAGTGAACACCAGGCAGGAGTCCGGCCGGTAAAAGGTTTAAATTTTAGCTATGGTACGGCTATATGGATATAAGAGGGTAGGGCATAGCTGCAATATAACTGGCCATAATGGTGGAATAAAAAACGGGGAAAAAAAACGCGGACATGAAGCCCGCGTTTTGTATTTCAGTTGAATTGTTATTAGAAACTGCCGGTAGTAACTCCATTATTCCATGTGCCTGATACAGAACAGTCACTAGCAAATATGATTGTTCCAGAAGATCCATTACTGCTGATGAAACTAATATCGCCACCATCTGGATAAGTGCCACAGCTACCATAAGTAATATTGGTGGCTGTGATGCTCACGCTACCGAAGGTGCCGTGGTAGAAAGTTGCATTACCATTGAACCCTGTCGAAGCGCTACCGTAAAAACTGAAATTGCTCACACGGTGGGTTGCACCATCAGCGCTTACATAATCAGAATTGAAAACACATGCTGAGCCCGATGTACAGACCATCGACATGTTAATCGTTGTCGTGCCATTTGCATCGGTAACTTTAAAGTTTGTATAGGTGATGGAAAAATCAGCTGGGTTTATAACGTCATCATAATGCATTCTGTATGTACCACTTATTGTTATATCAGAATATAAAAGTGCACAATTACTAAATGTAGCAGTAATGTCGACAGGTCCTGACTGTACATTTCCGGGTTCTGTCACTGAAGCCGTTCCTGTAGAACATAAATCAGCAGATATGTCGACACCAACAGGCAGTGTTAAAACATCGATATGTGAAATAATAATTTTGTTTATTTCAGTTAAATCCGCAACGATACCGTCGTCAATAGTAATACCAACGGGTAAGCCTGTGGAAGAGTTTGCTATTTGAATAGCTTCTCCGGATGCTTTTCCTATTGTCTCTGCGTTATCAGCGTCGATTGCGGCTGGTGTGGTGCTGCCAGTATAGCTAATAACGGGTGCTGCCGCTCCACCGCCACCACTGCTACAGCCAGTAATAAAAAATGCAACTAATAAAAGTGCTGACGAAAAGGGAAAGCTAGTAAATATTTTCATTGGTATCTCCTTGTGGTTTAAACTTATAACAAATATAACCCGTGTTTATTTTGTGGCTTATAATTGAATAATTGTAGTGCGGTTTTGGGTAAATGAAAGAGTATCTGAGCAGAGATTATGATTTGTTTTTTTAGGCATTTGCTATTTATAGTGAAAAGTTTCTTGAGTAAAACACCATATTTTGTTACTGTTCGCGGCCTTACAGGCGCGTAGCTCAGTTGGTTAGAGCGCTTCCTTGACATGGAAGAGGTCGGTGGTTCGAATCCACTCGTGCCTACCAATTTTAAATGCATCAACATGATGCTTCTGAACAAAAAACAAGCGGCCTTTCGTAGTGGTCGCCACTGGAGAAGATATGCCACATAATAACCCTGTTATTACCCTGCCTGATGGTACTCAACGTGCTTTTGATGCGCCATTAACCGTAATGGACGTGGCCAGTGATATTGGCCCGGGCCTGGCGAAGGCAACTCTGGCGGGCCGTGTAAACGGTGAGCTGGTCGATGCTTCATACCTTATAGAGAGTGATGCTGAGCTTGCCATCGTTACTTCGCGTGATGAAGATGCTTTAGAGCTGATGCGTCACGATGCTGCACATATAATGGCGCAGGCGGTTCAGGAGCTGTTCCCGGGCACGCAGGTAACGATTGGTCCGGCGATCGAAAACGGCTTTTATTACGATTTTGCCCGCGACAAACCCTTTACTGATGAAGATCTAAAAGTTATCGAAGAGCGTATGCGTGAGATCGTTAAACGTGACTTACCGATAGTGCGTGAAGTTATCGATAAGGATGAAGCGGTAAAAGTCTTTAGTGATATCGGTGAAAAATACAAAGTAGAGATCATCAAGGACATTATTCCAGAGGGCGAGGAGGTTTCTATCTATCGTCAGGGTGACTGGTTTGATGTCTGCCGTGGCCCGCACATGCCAAGCACCGGCAAACTGGGCAAAGGCTTCAAATTGATGAAAGTCGCCGGAGCCTACTGGCGCGGTGACTCGGATAACGAGATGTTGACACGTGTCTATGGCACTGCGTGGCCTGACAAGAAGCAGTTGAATGCCTACCTGCATCAGCTGGAAGAAGCAGAAAAACGTGATCACCGAAAACTGGGTAAAAAGCTGGGTTTCTTTCATATGCAGGAAGAGGCGCCGGGCATGGTGTTCTGGCACGATAAAGGCTGGTCCATCTACCTGACAGTGCAGAACTATATCCGTGAAAAACTACGTCAGCACGATTATCAGGAGATCCATACGCCATCGATCGTTGATCGCAGCCTGTGGGAGAAATCAGGTCACTGGGACAAGTTTGGTGACATGATGTTCACCACGCATTCAGAGAGCCGTGATTACGCGATTAAACCGATGAACTGTCCCTGTCATATACAGGTGTTCAATCAGGGGTTGAAGAGCTACCGCGATCTGCCATTGCGCCTGGCCGAGTTTGGCTCCTGTCACCGCAATGAACCTTCTGGAACGCTGCATGGTCTGATGCGGGTAAGAAACTTTGTCCAGGATGATGCCCACATCTTCTGTACCGAAGACCAGCTGCAGGACGAGGTGTCAGAGTTTATCGACCTGGTTTATGAAGTTTATGGTGATTTTGGTTTTACCGATATACAGGTGGCGTTATCAACACGGCCAGAACAGCGTGTGGGTGACGATGAGGCCTGGGATAAAGCCGAAAAAGCGCTGGAATTGGCGCTGGACAATAAAAAACTGGACTGGAAGCTGCAGCCGGGTGAAGGCGCTTTCTATGGTCCTAAGATCGAATTTGTCTTAAGAGACTGTCTCGGGCGTGAATGGCAATGTGGCACCATGCAGGTTGATTTCTCCATGCCGGGCCTGCTGGATGCGCAGTATATTGCCGCCGATGACAGTAAACGCACTCCGGTGATGTTGCACCGCGCAATATTGGGCTCAGTTGAACGATTTGTCGGTATTTTGATCGAAGAACATGAAGCGAAGTTTCCACTCTGGCTAGCGCCGGTTCAGGCCGTGATTCTCAATATTACTGACAAACAGGCCGAATTTGCGAAAAAAATGCAAAAAAATCTTGTTTCGCAAGGATTTAAGGTCGAATTGGACTTGAGAAATGAGAAGGTAGGCTATAAAATTCGCGAGCACATTTTACAACGAGTTCCTTACATGCTGGTTATCGGCGATCGGGAGCTTGAAACGAATACAGTGGCCGTCCGCACGCGAAGCGGTGAAGACCTGGGAGCTATGTCGATTGACGAGGTAGCAAACATGTTTTCACTGGAGATCGCGCGCCGCGGTCATGCTGTTTTGGAGGAATAAAACCATCGCTTCACCAAAAAAGACGCGCATAAATAGCGACATCACTTATCCTGAAGTCCGTGTTATTGACCATAACGGTGAACAACTCGGCATCTTGACGAGCGAAGAGGCGCTAGCTAAAGCAAAAAGTGTTTCATTGGATTTAGTTGAGGTTTCTCCAAATGCAGAACCACCCGTTTGCCGGATTATGGATTTCGGTAAATTCAGGTTTGAAAACAGCAAGAAAAAACAGGGTGCGAAAAAGAAACAGCGTCGCACTCAGGTTAAAGAAATCAAGTTCCGTCCTCGTACTGAGGTCGGTGACTATAAGGTCAAGCTGAGCAAGCTAACCAAGTTTCTTGAAAATGGTGACAAGACCAAGGTGACCATGCGTTTCAGAGGGCGTGAATTTGCCCATCAGGAACTGGGCATGGAGCTGTTAAAGCGTGTTGTGGCTGATCTGGAAGAAATCGCCAACGTTGAACAGATGCCTAGTATGGAAGGTCGCCAGATGGTCATGGTGCTGGGTCCTAAAAAGACCAATAAGTAACAGTTATTAGTTAGCTGTTATTACATTAACAGTTAATAGAATAGAATTTTAGTTTTGGAGAAGGCTTATGCCTAAGATGAAAACAAACCGAGGAGCTGCTAAACGCTTTAGCAAAAACGGCTCTGGTGGATTTAAACGCGGTCAATCACATCGTCGTCATATTTTGACCAAGAAGAGTACTAAGCGTAAACGTCATCTGCGTGATGATGCACTAGTGCATGATAACGATACAAAGATGCTTAAACGCATGCTGCCTTACGTCTAAGCGGAGAATAGAACAATGCCAAGAGTAAAAAGAGGCGTACAAGCCAGAGCTAAACATAAAAAAGTTTTAGACAAAGCAAAAGGTTATTATGGTGCACGTAGCAGAGTCTATCGTGTAGCGCATCAGGCCGTTATCAAAGCGGGTCAATATGCTTATCGTGACCGCCGTGTTAAAAAACGTATATTCCGTTCATTATGGATCGTTCGTATTAATGCCGCTGCACATGAGTGTGGTATGTCATACAGTCGTCTGATCAATGGTCTGACTAAAGCAGATGTTGCGATCGACCGTAAAGTACTGGCTGACCTGGCCGTTCACGATATGGCTGCCTTTACAAAAATAGCTGATAAAGCGAAACAAGCACTCGCCGCTTAATAAAGCTGTGGGGTTAGCCTGGCCAGTGGTTCAGGCTAGTTGGCTACAAGGCTTATCAGTACAAAGGGGGAGCGCGCTTCCCCTTTTTTTATGTACAGGATTTACGGTATGTCTCAGTGCCATGGATAGATAATTGCTCCTGCATTATCTTCATATCCTACATCCGTGTGGGTAATGGCAAAGAGCGACGCATGTGAATTTCAAATAGAAAAAGATTGAACCGCAGAGACGCGGAGGCGCAGAGCTTTATTACTTAGTTTCGCCTTCGGCGAAACAAATATACAAGGTTTTTCTCTGCGCCTCCGCGCCTCTGCGGTAAAAAAATTTTAAAATACTTCATACGGGAGTAAAAGCGTGGATTTACAAAAGTTAACCGCAGATGCGCAGGAAAAAATAAATGCGGCTGACAATCTGGAAACCCTGGATCAGGTTCGGGTTGATTATCTTGGTAAAAAAGGTGAGCTGACCTCATTGTTAAAAACATTGGGTAAGCTGCCAGCGGATGAAAGAAAAACTGCCGGACAGGATATCAATAATGCGAAACGTGAAGTACAGCAGGTGCTGGAACAGCGTAAGCAAACCCTGGAAGCTGAAAAATTAAATGCACGCCTGGCAGGTGAGAAGGTTGATGTAACATTGCCTGGCCGTGGGCAAAATATTGGTGGATTGCATCCGGTGACAAAAACCATGGAAAGGATCGAAGACCTATTCTCCCGTCTCGGATATATTGTTGAGCAGGGCCCTGAAATAGAAGATGATTTCCATAACTTCGAAGCATTAAATATCCCCTCGCATCATCCTGCGCGTGCTATGCACGATACCTTTTATTTTGACGCTAATACGCTGCTGCGCACACATACCTCACCGGTGCAGGTGAGGCACATGGAAACCAATGAGCCACCACTTCGGATCATCGCGCCGGGACGAGTTTACCGCTGTGACTCTGATCTGACGCACACGCCTATGTTTCACCAGGTGGAAGGACTGCTGGTTGATGAAAATGTGAGTTTTGCCGATCTGATGGGAACACTGGCTGATTTTCTTAAGCAATTTTTTGAAAACGATAATTTACAAACACGTTTTCGTCCATCCTATTTTCCTTTTACAGAACCATCTTCAGAAGTTGATATTCAATGCGTGATGTGTGAAGGCAAAGGTTGCCGCGTGTGTAGTCATACCGGTTGGTTAGAAGTTTTAGGCTGCGGCATCGTGCATCCGAAAGTATTTGAATCGGCTGGCATCGATACTGAAAAATATACCGGTTATGCCTTTGGCATGGGTGTAGAGCGACTGGCTATGCTGCGTTATGGCGTCAATGATCTACGCCTGTTTTTTGAAAACGATATTAAATTTTTACAGCAGTTCGCGTAGGAGCTTGAGATGAAATTTAGCGAACAATGGTTAAGAACCTGGGTAAATCCATCGATTACAACGCAGGAAATGTGCGACCAGCTGACTATGGCGGGTCTGGAAGTCGATAGTGTGGAGCCTGCAGCCAGTGAATTTACCGATGTAGTGGTTGCCCTGGTTGAGTCAGTAGAAAAACATCCCGATGCCGACAAGTTAAATGTCTGCCAGGTGACAGATGGAACTGAAAGCCTGCAAATCGTCTGTGGCGCAGCCAATGTCCGGCCCGGGCTGATCGTGCCACTGGCAAGAATTGGTGCGCTCTTACCCGGCCCTGATGGTGATAAACCATTGAAAATAAAACCAGCAAAATTACGTGGAGTCGCATCCTCTGGCATGCTGTGCTCGGAAAAAGAGCTGGGTCTGGCAGCTAGTGCAGAGGGGCTGATGGAGTTACCCGATGATGCCCCTATCGGCCGTAACATGCGGAAATATTTACAACTTGATGACAATATTATCGAGCTGGATCTAACACCGAATCGTGGTGACTGTTTAAGTATTACGGGTGTTGCGCGCGAACTGGGCGTGCTCAACCAGTGTGAAGTAGCAGAGCAGCAGTGGGAGCCATACAAGCAAACCATCGCAGATGAGTTTCCCGTTGAAATACAGGCGGATGAAGCCTGTACGTATTATGCAGGGCGTGTCATTAGAGAAGTCGATGTTAAAGCGCAAACCCCCATGTGGATGCTTGAACGTTTACGCCGTAGTGGAATCCGTGGTTTAAGCCCGGTTGTTGATGTGACTAATTATGTGATGCTTGAGCTGGGACAGCCGATGCATGCATTCGATTTGCAGAAACTGGATGGTAGAATAAATGTGCGTTTTTCTCAAAAGGGTGAAAATATCACCTTATTGGATGGTAAAAGCATTGATCTTCAGGAAAAATCCTTAGTAATTGCGGATAACTCCAAAGTGCTTGCGCTTGCCGGTGTGATGGGTGGAGAAGATTCAGCGGTTGATGATTCGACGATTGATATTTTTCTTGAAAGCGCATTCTTTAAACCGTCAGTTATAGCCGGTAAAGCACGCAGTTACGGATTACATACGGATTCATCACATCGCTTTGAACGTGGTGTCGACTATGAGTTGCAGGTACATGCGATAGAGCGTGCGACTGAATTGATCCGTGATATCTGTGGTGGTTTCGTTGGGCCTGTGATAGAGCATAAAACAGCTTCGCATCCGGTCGTAGCAACGCCTATTCACCTGCGTTCTGATCAGATTAAACGCGTGCTCGGTATTGAGCTGGCCACTGATGAAGTGACAGATATCTTCAAGCGTTTGGGCATGGAAGTAAAAGTATATCCCGATGGCTGGCTGGTTAAGTCGCCAAGTTTTCGTTTTGATATACAGATTGAAGCCGATCTGCTGGAAGAGGTGGTCCGTGTCTACGGTTATAACAATATTCCACGAACCAGGCCGAGTTACCACGCGGTTGTTCAGGCGCAGCCCGAAGCCGAAAATTCGTTGAATACACTAAAGAGATGCCTTGTAAACCGGGGTTATTTTGAAGCCATTAGTTACAGTTTTGTTGATCCGAAGTGGCAGTCTATCTTAGACCCTGAGGCGCAAACGATCGCGCTGGCAAATCCACTGTCTTCTG